>CAYIQV010000066.1:0-8070 GCA_964365635.1 uncultured Acidiferrobacteraceae bacterium | reverse complement strand
GACCTCGAGGTCTGGTTACCGGGACAGAACAAGTACCGTGAAATCTCCTCATGCAGCAACTTCGAGGATTTCCAGGCACGCCGCATGCAGGCACGCTGGCGCAATCCGGAGACCGGCAAGCCGGAACTTGTGCATACGCTCAATGGTTCCGGGCTGGCGGTGGGCAGGACGCTGGTGGCGATTATGGAGAATTACCAGCATGCGAATGGTGACGTAGGAATCCCAGCTGCTTTACAACCCTATATGCATGGAGAAACCCGAATTTCCCGCTGATCTGGCACGTTATTTGCTTTATAATTTAGTGTAAAAATAAGCAGCGTTTGCTGACTAGGGTTCATCGGAACTTATGCTGAGCAAACATTTACGACGCGTGCAGGTGGGGTCAATGGGAAAAATAACGGGTAGGTGCGTTTTCTGCGGTCTGGTGGCCTTTCATAACGCTATTGCTCCCGCTGCCGTACGTTTGAAGCAAGCTGTCATGCGCAAGCCAGCGTACATATTCTTCCTCCGTGCCGATTTCGAAGACAGTTTTCCCGCGCATGCATTCTGAACAGATTCTCACAATTGCATATTGGGTTGCCATTGCCATTGTGGCGTTGGTGTTGTTTCTGATGATCTATATCCTGTTCCTGCGTTTATTGTTGCTCATGAAGGAGCGTCGTTATCGCAATTTTTCAGCGTTGTGGCGTCCTATCCTGCTGAACAATACCAAAAAGAAACTCGACCATTTCCCCCGCATCGAATTAGCAGACAGGTTTTCATACCTGATTCTCTGGAATATGGTGCGTGAGGAAAAGCAAGGGGATGAGGAACTACGGAACTGGTTGAACAGCGTGGCTCTGGCGACGGGCGTTGACCGCGCTGCGAAACGGCTACTGAGAAAGCACAGTGTCCGGAAGAAACTTCTTGCGGTGGTGACACTTGGTCAGCTGCGCGACAAGAGCCAGTGGGAAAAATTGTGCCAGATGGCAGTATCCGAGCATGCGCTCCTGTCACTGGCTGCTACGCAGGCAGTCGCGCGTATCGATCCCATGGCGGCGGTGCCAGTCATTATCCCGCTGGTCGTGCGCCGTGTCGATTGGCCGGCAGCAAAGGTCGCAAGCATACTCAAGGAAATCGGCCCTGATCTTGTGTCGGAATCTTTGGTCAAAGCTGTGACGCACGCGCACGTGGATGATATGCAACGGCTGATACCTTACCTGGCGACTTGCCACGACACCATCGCGCTGTCTGCGGTCCGACAGATTCTCGCGAACCCACCGGATGACAAGGTAATTGGCCCATGCCTTAATGCCATTGGCAGATTTCGCGATGCAAAAGATCAGGAGCTGGCGCGGCATTACCTGAACCATCCGCGCTGGCATGTGCGGGCGCATGCCGCCTCCTGCATTGGGAGAATTGGAACGAAGGAAGATGAAAAGAAACTGGTGACACTGCTTACTGACCAGGAGTGGTGGGTGCGTTACCGGGCCGCACAGGCGATTGTGGAATTGCCTTCTTTCAGCATGGCGCGAATGCATAAACTCAAGGACGAGCTTAAGGATCGGTATGCCAGGGATATCCTCGATCAGGCCATTGCAGAAAGACGACCTGCCTGACAATGATCGAATATTTCCCAATTGTAGAGTCGTTTATCCTGATCTACTTCATCGGGCTCAATGGCGTGTACCTGATGCTGAACATCCTCTCCATTAGCGGCATCGCGCGTTATATGCAAAGCCGCGATGTGGCGGGGTTGCCGCACCTGTTTTCCGGATTCGCACCGCCCGTTACGATTATTGTTCCTGCCTATAATGAAGAAGCCCATATCCTGAACACGCTGCACTCGCTATTCCAGCACCACTACCCTGAATACGAGATCATTGTGGTGAATGACGGATCGAAAGACCGTACGCTCGAAGTCATGAAGAAGGAATATTCTCTGGCGCCATTTCCTGAGGCCTATCGCGCCCGCCTGGGCACCAAACCCGTGCGCGCTGTTTATCATTCCACCATCGATCCACGCCTGCGTGTTGTGGACAAGGAAAACGGCGGCAGAGGCGATGCCGTGAACGCTGGCATCAATATCGCACGTTACCCTTGGGTCTGTCGCGTGGACGCCGATTCTATCCTCCAGAAGGATAGCTTGCTGCTGCTTGTGCAGCCGCTTCTCGAAGATCCAGCCGTTGTGGCCTGCGGTGGAACGGTGCGCGTTGCCAATGGGTGCAAGTCGGAAGACGGCATTTTTATCGAGGCAGAGCTTTCCAGAAAGCCGCTTGTACTATTCCAGATCGTGGAGTACCTGCGTGCTTTCCTGTACGGAAGGATGGGGTGGTCGCCGATGAATGCGCACCTGATCATTTCGGGCGCCTTCGGGATTTATCACAAGGAAACGGTGGTGGCGGTGGGTGGATACCGGTCTGACACCGTGGGCGAGGACATGGAGCTTGTCGTTCGCCTGCATCGGATTCTCTCCAAGCAGGGGAAACGCTACCGTATCTCTTTCGTGCCTGAACCGATCTGCTGGACCGAGGTTCCTGACACTCGCAAGGCACTGAAGAAGCAGCGTATCACTTGGCAGATCGGACTTATCGAATCGCTCATGATGAACCGTGGCTTGCTGTTTCACGACAAGGGCACCTTCGCCGGTTGGCTTGCCTTCCCGTTTGCACTCTTTTTCGAGTGGTTGGGCCCTATCATCGAAACAATGGGTTACATCATTATCATCACCGGTTTTATTGTCGGATTCATCTCCGTGAAGGCGTTTGTCACTTTCCTGATTCTGGCCATAGGATTTGGCGTACTACTCTCTACTTCGGCGCTGCTCCTTGAGGAAATGTCGTTCCACCTGTATAAAAAACCGTGGCATATCCTTGCCTTGTTCGCGGCGTCTGTGGTTGAGAATTTCGGCTATCGGCAATTGAACACGCTATGGAGAGTAATCGCCATAATTTATTATCTGCGCGATAAGCTACGCGCGAAGATGGTTCGCAGAGAACGAAAAGACAGGCGCTGATCACAGTATGATTTCATCATTTCATCAAGCAGGACAAATTGTTCCACTGCAAGAAGTGCAGGTTAATGTAAGTGCAATGGTTATGATTGCCTATGTTGAGGCGGGCGGGCCTGTGAGCCAGGCTGATACAGATGAAGTCACGAGGGCAACATATGATTACGTAGCGCATGGTTGTATGACGCGGTCAACAAAAGGCTTCAAATCATGAGAACTATGGAGATCGGTAAGCTTGCTCTCGTGCGGGGTGATCATCAAGAGGCAGTTAATATCTTCAAGCGAGCACTCGAGTACAGAAAAGATGCAGATGCGTTCTTTGGACTCGGAGTCGCTTACTACCAGCTTGGTGATCTTCTTACTGCACGGTGGGCATTCTACCATGCGCTAGAATTAAAGAAGGACCATATAGAGGCGCAGAAATACATCAGTCGCATTGAACAGCAGAATACGAAACCTGCACCGATTCACAAAAAATCACTTTTTCGTGCAATCAGCGACCATCTGGAAATCTATGACAATACGTGGAAGAGGTTCTTTGTAAAAGGTGTAAACATTGGGGTGGGCCTGCCGGGGTATTTTCCTGGAGAGTTCGCGGTAAAGAAAGAAACATATCTCAAATGGTTTAAACAGATATCAGAACTTGGTGCGAACTCAGTACGGGTCTATACAATCCTCCCTCCGGATTTTTATGAGTCGCTTTCATATTTCAACAAGTCAGGGAAGAGACTGTACCTATTTCAGGAGGTTTGGACCGAGCTTCCGGCGGGCAACCATTTTTATGGAAGCCTGTTCAAGAAAGAACTCTGGACAGAGATCAGGAATGCTGTTGACGTGATTTATGGTAATACTACCCTGCCGGAACGACCGGGACGCGCGCATGGTAAGTATGAGTATGATGTTTCTCCCTTCCTCGCGGGATTCATTATCGGCAGGGAGTGGGAGGCGTGTGCTGTAAAAAAATTCAACGAACTCCAGAAACGGAAGAATCGCGATTACCATGGTGTGTTTCTGGATATTGAGGGTGGCACGCCATTTGAAGCGTGGGTCACCGAAGTCTGCGATTTTCTTCAGCAGTACGAATATGAGAAATATCACGTTTCACATCCCGTAACGACTGTCAATTGGCCGACGCTTGACCCACTCGATCATCCTTCCGAGTCAACGTATGGTGATGTGACCCAATCGCAGCAAGACTCGGAAGCATGTGCCGGCGTACCCATCGAAGATACAGAGTCCCTTGATCTTTCGAAAATTAGGTCACACAAAGGAAACGGCTTTTTTGCCCTTTATCATGTGTACCCCTACTACCCAGATTTCATGAACTATGACTACCTTGCACAGGAGAACCCGTATCTTGCGTATCTCAAGGCGCTCAAAAAACACCATGGTAAGCAACCGGTCCTGATAGCCGAATTCGGTGTTCCGTCCAGCCGCGAAGCTGCTCATTGGCACCGGAACGGCTGGCATCACGGCGGCCACAGTGATGCGCGGCAGGGAGAGATCAATGGTCTGCTTATGCAGGCGATCCATGAGGCAGGCATGGCAGGCGGAGTTCTCTTTAGTTGGTTCGATGAGTGGTTCAAAAGAAACTGGCTGTTTCAGCCCTATGAGCTTCCTGCTGAGCGGAAACCGCTTTGGTTCAACCTTCAGGACCCTGAAGAGAACTATGGGCTTCTCGCAGCATACCCGGGCTATCCGGGCAAGAAGGTGAATCTCGCCTGCCGGAATGAAGATTGGAAGAATGCGGTTGTTCTGTATGAAAAAGAAAAGGACCCAACGGCCTTCCGATTTCATGACGGTGGGGACGATGCGCGAAGACTGAGGCGATTGTCTGTTCAGCATGACGAGGGGTTTCTCTATCTTTTGCTTGAAACAGGAGGGAGTCTTGATTTTACTAGGGCGAACTACTTGATCGGTCTCAATACATGCGCATCGGAAATTGGGGAGCGGCTTCTCCCATTTGGTACGAATGTAATGAGCCCGATTGGCCTGACCTTTATCGTCCAAGTGGCTGGAAAAAAGAGGAGCCGGATCTTGACCGCAGCGTCTTATGATAAATACCTGAATATGAGCACAGGAATCATCAGGCCCGTGGACTCAAACGAGGGTGCGTGGGTGATGATGCAGAATGAACCTAACATCCGGAGACATAGCAGGGACGGGAAGCGTGTTTTCCCGCCCCGTCTTTTTTCGATGAGCAGGTTGACGTTCGGGAGCCTGGACGTGAAAAACCCTGACTATAATTCGCTCGCGGACTTCTTTTATTGTGACACTAAGATAGAACTCCGTATCCCATGGGGGCTCATCAACGTTACTGATCCCAGTTCAAGGACGGTTCTGTGGATGGACAAGAACAGCGAGACACGGAAGACGAACGGCATAGGCATCCTCGCAGTTTCCTACAAGCCGGAAGACGGCGGGCCTGCTGCCCGGAGGACCGGAGGACCGTCTAATCATACGAACAGCCTTCCGACGGAGCTTACCGCGGCGCGCGTCAAGACCTATTCATGGGACGGGTGGGACACGCCGATATATCACACCTATCTGAAGGAGAGTTACTACCGTTACCAAAAGGTCCTTCGATCGATTCCGGAGGATATATGAGTCTGACACGGAGAGCATTTTTGAAACTGGGTGGCGCTACTCTTGTGCCGCTTTCATTCTCCCAATATTCGACAGCGGCCGTGGTAAACGTCCCCGTGCTTATGTATCACAACATCTCATATCAACAGAGCGAAGAGGAGACCGTGTCTCCGTCGCTTTTTGCGGCTCAAATGGAATGGCTATACGGTGCAGGATACCGTGCAATCGCATTCGATGAGATCAGCTCGCTAGACACAGAGAGTATGAAGCAGGCTGTAGTCATAACGTTCGACGACGGGTACTCCTCGTTTATGGATTATGCATTTTCGATTTTTACAGAATATGGGTTCAAATCGACAATCAATATTGTTGGGAAACACACGGGCGGATTCATTAGCGGCGATGAGCCGCGCTTGAGCTGGGATGAATGTCGGTTCCTCATCAAGAGCGGCATCGTGGAACTCGGTTGTCACACGTACGATCTTCATGCCTGGTATGGAACCCTGTCTCGTGCAGGTGCAATCACGGCTGTTAATAAAAGACTGCCGCAGGATCTTGCCATGTTTCAAAAAGTCTATACAGAGGAACTGGGGCGTCCGGCGAATATACTCGCGTGGCCTTACGGGAGATATGATGACGAGAGCATCGAGATCGCGAAACGCGCGGGATTTCGCTTCATTCTCAGCTCGAACCATCGCTATTTCATGAAGGGGGTAAACCATTCAGACATCCCTCGATTTACCATCAACAACAACGCCCCCCTTCCCCTGTTTAGGAAAATTATCGAGGGGAGACTATGATCATGCGTGGAGTGTTGATGACCATCATTCTGATCGGCGTCTGTTTCCCATCTGCCCGGGCTGAATCAACAAAGGAGAACGGGGGCGCAGAGGTTGTCATATCCTCCGAAAAAGCGATCAGCGAAACAAAGAATGTCAAAGAGGCTGCTTTGCTCACAAAGAAGCTGGGAGATTATTATGTTTCTCAGGACAACTACAAAAATGCGGCCAATGAATACGTGAAGGCGCTTTCCGTAAGTCCGTCGTCGTTTACTAGAGAGGAGCGTCTTCAGATGGCGATTGCGATCTCATGGGCTGACCGCTTGGATGACGCGGTCAGTGTCCTTCGGTCGATTCTTGAGGAAAAACCGAATGATTGGAAGGCCCGAATTCAGCTTGCCAAGGTCTTGTCGTGGTCAGGCCGACTGAATGAGGCCGAGGCGGAAGCGGATATCGTCCTTAAGAATCATCCTGAGAACCAAGATGCGCTGCTCGTGAAGGCGAACACGCTCAGATGGAAGGGAGACGTCGTTGCCTCGATCCCCGTGTATGAAAAGGCGCTGGAGCAAGCGGAGAACTTCGACGCTCGAATCGGCCTTGCATTTGCCTATCTCGATAAGGGAGAAAAGGATACAGCGCAAGAGATCAGCAAGACCCTGAAGCCATCCTACCCATATCAGGAAAAAGAGCTTGATAAATTCTCTGATTCTCTTTGCACGGTAAGGGCATCTCATATAGCCATCCCGTACAGCTATTACAAAGACTCTGATGGCAACAGGGTGCACCGCTCGGGACTGTCATACGGTTTTTGGTCCGGCAAGTGGGAAACTGAACTCGCCTACCTGATTACTGACGCGCAGGATCCGGTGCGGCGGAAGAAGGAGGAGGGCCTCCGGATAATGACCCATGCACGTATGGGACGCATTGGCACAGGGGCTGGTGTTGGCGTCAGTAGGACGGATGGCAGTAACGGAAGCGTTCTTACTGGTTTCCTGAGGGCAGACACAAACATGGAATGGGGGGCGATCGATGTGGGTGTGTCACGAGAGGCGTTTACGGACACTGCGCAGCTCATTGAGAACAGGATCGTGCGGACAAGTACTATGGTGGGTCTTTCCGAGGTTCTTTCCCAGCGTCTCACATTTACCGAAAGCTATACTCGTTCAGATTACTCGGATAGCAACAGTGCGGACGATCTCCGTCTTGGTGCAATGTATTCTCTGATAAGTGCAGCACCAAAGATAGTAACTGGCTATCGGTTCAGATACTGGAACTTCAGACGGCAGAGCGGTGGTGGTTATTTCGATCCTAAAGGTTTCACCTCGCATCAGGTTTTTGTCGCGCTAAATGCTGAGAATAGTGCGTTCCACGTCTCTCTGGAGCCTTACGTAGGGCTCCAGTCGTTCACTAGGGACGGCGAATACAGAAATCACGATTTTCATGGTGTAACCGCATCGCTGGGATGGAGGCTAAAGAAGTGCACGTCACTTGAGGTAAACGGCGAAAACGGAAACTATGCGGGTGGATCAGCGACAGGGTTCAAATATAACCTGATCGGTTTCAAACTGATCGGCTCTTTTTAAGATACAGCAGAAGAGGATGTTCTACTGGTGTAGGGGCTTCAATGTTATTATTGTGTTTCGGTTATTCTTACAGCTTCATGGAGAGGTGGCCGAGCGGTTTAAGGCGGCGGTCTTGAAAACCGTTGAAGGGTAA
>CAYIQV010000065.1:0-8077 GCA_964365635.1 uncultured Acidiferrobacteraceae bacterium | reverse complement strand
CCGGCACCTTCTCCGACGGCAAGCTGCACACCGGCATCAAGGACCGCGGGCATCACATCCGCCAGATTCTTCAGGACTTCGTGGCCGCGGGCGCGCCCGAGGAAATCATCTACATCAGCAAGCCGCATATCGGCACGCTGCGGCTCGTCAAGGTAGTCGAAAACCTGCGTCACAAAATCATTGAACTCGGCGGTGAGGTCCGGTTTGAGAGCCACGTGACCGGTATCACGATTAAAGAGGGGGTGGTGCATGGCATAACGCTCGCCAGCGGAGAAACCATTCCCACCGATCACGTCATTCTCGCCGTCGGCCACAGCGCCCGCGACACCTTCGCGATGCTGCACGCTCGCGGCGTACACATCGAACCCAAACCGTTCTCCATCGGCTTTCGCATCGAGCATCCGCAGGCATTGATCGACCGCTGCCGCCTGGGCCCCCATGCCGGGAATCCGGTGCTCGGCGCGGCCGACTACAAGCTGGTGCATCACTGCAAGAATGGGCGCGATGTCTACAGCTTCTGCATGTGTCCGGGCGGACAAGTCGTCGCGGCCTCTTCCGAGGAAGGACGCGTGGTAACGAACGGCATGAGCCATTACTCACGTAACGAGCGCAACGCCAACGCCGGCATTGTCGTCGGCATTACGCCGCAGGACTTTGGCAGCGATCATGCGCTCGCGGGCATCGCGTTGCAGTGCACACTTGAGGAAAAGGCGTTTGAATTGGGCGGAAAAAATTACAACGCGCCAGCGCAGCTGGTCGGCGATTTTCTCGCCGGCCGCCCGTCGACCGGACCCGGCTCCGTAATTCCTTCCTATACGCCTGGGGTCACCTGGACCGACCTGAGTTCTGCGTTGCCCGACTACGCCATCGCCGCCATCCGCGAGGCAATTCCGGCGTTCGATAAAACGATCAAGGGTTTCGCCATGAACGATGCCGTGCTCACCGGGATCGAGACGCGCACCTCCGCGCCGATCCGCATTACGCGTAATGAAAATTTCGAGAGCGTGAACACGAAAGGCTTATACCCCGCTGGCGAAGGTGCGGGCTTTGCCGGCGGCATCATCTCCGCCGCCGTGGACGGCATGAAAGTCGCCGAGGCGGTGGCGCGCAAGATCACCCAGATGTAGGGTGCAAATCAAAAATTCTTTCATCATACCAATGCACGTCTATTAGGTGTGAACAAATGTTATTTGTTAGTTCCTTCCCGCAATCAAGTTCAGGACATATCACTTTTTCATTCTTTGCGGATTCATTACTTCCGCCGTGAATCTCTGTCACCACGGCAAATGGATACTTAGCTTCATAAAACACTGTTACTGTTCTCTCATGCTGTCTATATAGAGCAAGCTTCCCCACCAAATATCCAGCGTTGTTCCGCATAAGCAAGATGTGTTGCTCTTTTTTCCCGGTCTCAAATATGAGCACAGTGCTCTCTTTTGAATAAGAAACCTCCGCTGATTTCACAATTCCCAAAATCGAATTTTCATTAACTTGCACAACAGCCGCTGAACTTCCTATGAGGAGATTGTTTTTCTCAGTTATTAATTTTTTTTCTTCAAAACATGAGTGTTTGTACCAAGGAGGGCCAAGCGGTGGATCTATCCAGACACTCCCCCCATTATGCTTAATGAAAAAGACTTCATCACCGCACTCGGGACATCCTGTTGAATAACATTGGCTTTCATTGCTCGTCCGGTACCCAGAATAATCTTTACAATCTTCAACTATAGAGCCGCCGGTATTTACACAGCCGCCCTGCTGATGCATTGGGATACAACGTCCATCTTTAGTAATGAATTCGATTCGGTTTCCACACCGACTGCATATAGCCATAGGTCTTTTCCTCGCACTTAATTCAGAAGTGCAGTTTCAGATACGACGGAATAGCGAAGCATATTCCGTCGTTGCTACCGCGCAACACGCGCCGCAGTCTCGCTGCCGGTCAGACGCGTGAGCGCCTCGCGGTATTTCTCCGCCGTTCTGGCGATTACCTCCGACGGCAGTTTCGGCGCGGGCGCCTTCTTGTTCCAGCCGCTCGCCTCCAGCCAGTCGCGCACGTACTGCTTGTCGAAGCTCGGCGGATTGGCGCCCGGTTTATAGGAATCCGCCGGCCAGAAGCGCGAGGAATCCGGCGTCAGCACTTCGTCGATCAGGGTGAGCGTGCCCTGCTCGTCCAGGCCGAATTCGAGCTTGGTGTCGGCGATGATGATGCCGCGCGTGAGCGCGTATTGGGCGCAGTCCTTGTAAACCGCGAGCGTTGCATTCCGCACCCGCTCGGCGATGTCGCGGCCCAATATCTCCACTGCCTTCTCGAAGCTGATGTTCTCGTCGTGTTCGCCCACCGCCGCCTTGGTTGACGGCGTGAAAATCGGCTCGGGCAATCTGTCGGCTTCTTTCAAACCTGCCGGCAACTTGATGCCGCAGACCGTGCCCGAGGTTTTATATTCCTTCCAGCCGCTGCCGACGATGTAACCGCGCACGATGGCCTCGACCGGCAGTGCCTTGAGCTTGCGCACCACCACGGCACGGCCTTCGACCTGCTTGCGCTCGGCGGCATCCTTCAGCACCTGCTCCAGCGGAATATCAGACAACTGATTGGGAAGGATGTGGCGCGTGCGGTTGAACCAGAAATTCGACATGGCCGTGAGCAGCGCGCCCTTGCCGGGGATGGGGTCGTTCAGCACCACGTCGAAGGCTGAAAGCCGGTCGGTGGTGACGATGAGCATGTGCTGGTCGTCGATGTCATAGATATCGCGCACCTTGCCGCGATGGCGCAGTTTGAGGCTCCTGATGTCTGACTGAAACAAAGTATCTGGCATGAATAACCCCGATGAGCGATGAAACGCGGCAATTTTAACCGCTCCGACCGGGTTGCACTACACATCGGTCGTTTTACTTGTACTTGAGCTTGAAAATGAGGATGGTAAGCGCGAGCCCAAGTGTGACGGCATTGGCGATGACGATCGGCGTGGCGCCGATCTCGATGCCGTAGAGCAACCACAGAAACACGCCGCTACTGAAAAGCGCGAACATCCCGAGTGAGATGTCCTTCGTGTGTTTCGATTTCCAGGTCTTGACGACCTGGGGAATGAAGGCCACGGTGGTGAGCGTGCCCGCCACGAGGCCGAGGATATTTGCTGATTCCATGAGGCGATTGTTCAATATTTTTGAGGGCCCCGCCCGCCGGACTGGCGGGCGGGGCTGTTTCTTCGATAAATTACCCGACTTCTACAGGAAAAACCCCCGTCGCCTGACTGGCACCTTCCCAAATTACTGTTATTCTTTAAGCTAAATCAATGTGTTTCCCGCCCCTTCTCGCGACCTATGGCGGATCGGCCCCAACAACAGGAGTCATGCTGATGATTCGACCCACCCGGCGGCGCTTGACGGTGTTGTTCCTTTTTCTGGCGGGGACCGTAATCCTGCTCCCCACTCAGGCCGCGGCCGGGAAACCCCTGACCTTGGCGGTACACCCTTACCTGCCTTCCAAAGAATTGATACAGCGATTCACACCGCTGGCGAACTACCTTGGAAAAGAAATCGGTCGATCCGTCGAGGTCCGGGTCGGCAGCGACTACGCCGAACACATCGCCTATGTCGGCAAGGATCAGGTCGATATCGCCTACATGGGCCCGTCTTCCTATGTCGTGGTGGTCGCCAAATACGGGAACAAGCCGTTGCTGGCGCGCCTCGAAACGGACGGGAATCCTTTATTCCGCGGGCATATCATCGTGCGCCAGGAAAGCCCGTTGCAATCTCTCGCTGACCTCAAGGGAAAACGGATGGCCTTCGGCGACCAGGACTCGACCATGAGTCATCTGGTGCCACAATACATGCTCGAAAAAGCCGGCGTGCCCCTCAATAAACTGGCCGAGCACAAGTTCCTCGGCAGCCACAATAACGTCGTGCTGGCAGTGCTCTCGGGGGATTTCGACGCCGGTGCGGTCAAGGACGAGGTCTTCATTAAATATGAAAAGCAAGGGCTACGTGATCTGGCGCCCACACCGTACTACTCCGACCATGTGTTCGTCACGCGCAGCTCGCTGGCTTCGGGCACGATCCAGGCTCTGCGCAGTGCCATGCTCCGACTCAAGGACACCCCCGGCGGACGCGAGATCCTGGAGGCCATCAAGCCACACACCACCGCATTGGTGTCGGTCGTGGATGCGGACTACGACAACCTCCGTCAGGTTATGAAAGCGCTTGGGACACTGGAGAAGTAAAACTAAATGCATGGACCAACCATGAGCGACTCCTACCACCGCGTTGCGTAGGGACTGTTGATCCTGTTCCTTGCCCTGCTGTTCCTCGGGGGACTGGCGCTGTGGCGGCAACACTATCTCGATAACCTTGAGGAAGCCACTCATAGCGAGCAGTCCGAGTTCCGGATCATTACTTCGGTCCTGACCGATGCCATCCGCAAAAAGAATTACGAGGTCATCGATGAACTCCTGAAAGACTGGGGCCGCAACGCCTCCGACACCGTCGAACTCAAGCTGGTGGCCGACAACGGCTTTGTGTTCGGTCAGTATCAACGGCGGGAGCCCGCCGAGCACAGCCTCGAATTCAAGACGAGTATTGAATACTCGTACAACAAGAAGGCGACGCTCACCGCAAAGGAGGACGATGGGCTGGGTCTATGCCGATCGGGCGCAGCTTGGGTGGCAATTGCTCACCGGGTTCGCACTGGTCAGCGCCGTGTCGGTGTATCTCCTGCTCATCGGCATCCGCCGGCGCCAGGAAGCACTGATCCTCAGGGACCGAACAGAGGAACTCCACGAATCGAATACGCAACTGCAGGAGGAAATAAGCCGCCGCAAAACGCTGGAACAGAGCCTGTTTGAAGAAAAACAGCTTCTCGAAATCACCCTGCATTCCATCGGTGACGCCGTGATCACCACCAACCCGCATGGCCTGGTCACCTATCTCAACCCGGTGGCCGAGCAACTCACCGGCTGGAGCGAACAGGAAGCGCTCGACAAACCGCTCACCGAGATATTCCCTATCATCAACGAAACCACGCGCGAGCCCGTGGAAAACCCCATTGCGCGTTGCCTGGCAGACGGGCATGTCGTCATGCCTGTCCAACAACGTCACCCTGGTCAACCGGCACGGGCACGAATTTGCGGTCGAAGATTCGGCCGCCCCCATACGCCTGCAGGACGGCCGCATCGTCGGCGCTGTCATGGTTTTCAAGGACGTCTCGGAAAAGAGGCGGCTGATCCAGCGGATCTCACACCAGGCGCGGCACGACTCGCTGACCGGCCTCGTCAACCGTCTGGAGTTCCATCATCAGCTGGAACGGTTCCTGGACAATGTCCGGTCCAACGACAGCGAACACGCCTTGTGTTACCTGGACCTGGATCAGTTCAAAGTCATCAATGACACCTGCGGCCATACCGCCGGCGATGCGCTGCTGCAGCAGATCAGCCTGTTGCTCAAAAAGCATGCGCGCACCGGCGATATCGTGGCGCGGCTCGGTGGCGATGAGTTCGGTTTGCTCCTGGGAAACTGCCCGCCTTCCAAAGCCGAAGAGATCGCCCGCGTGCTGTGCCAAGCGATTGGTGAAATACGCTTTCCCTGGGAAGACAAGATTTTCGAAGTGGGTGTCAGCATCGGGCTGGTTCCCGTCACCACCGACTCAGAAAACCCAAAACAGCTGCTAAGCCACGCCGATGTGGCCTGTTATGCGGCCAAGGATCACGGACGTAATCGGGTGCATGTGTATACCGTGGATGACCAGGATCTTTCCCGGCGCGAGCGCGAACTGCACTGGGCGTCCATGATTTCGGGGGCCCTGGAACAAAATCGCTTTCGGCTTTACGTCCAGCAGATTGTCTGCCTGGACAATTCGCAAGCGAGGCCCCGGAATCACTATGAAGTGCTGTTGCGCATGCTGGACAGCGACGGCAAGGAAATATCGCCCGGCGTCTTTATCCCGGCGGCCGAGCGCTACAACCTCATGCCATCGGTCGATGAGTGGGTCATCCATCACACCCTGGCGCATCTCGAAAAACATCTTCACCGATTCGGCTCCGAGGGTATCTCCCTCGCTATCAACCTGTCGGGCAACTCGCTGAATCGGGAGAAGCTACAGACATACATTGAAGAACAATTCACCCGGTTCAGCGTGCCGCCCCAGATGATCTGTTTCGAGATCACCGAAACGGCCGTGATTCACAACCTCGCGCAGACGAGCGAGTTCATTCGCGCGCTCAAAAAACTCGGCTGCCAGTTTGCGCTGGACGACTTCGGCAGCGGTCTGTCCTCCTTCACCTACCTCAAGAACCTTCCAGTCGATTACCTCAAGATCGACGGCTCGTTTGTACGCGACATGGTGAACAACCGCATTAATGACGCCATGGTGGCCGCCATCAACAACATCGGGCATGTCATGGGAATCCTGACCATCGCTGAATTCGTCGAGAATAAGGCTATTCTCGAGCGTTTGCGGGAATTGGGTGTCGACTATGCCCAGGGCTTCGGCGTTATGGGGCTCGAACCGATTGAGAAGGTACTACGGCCTTGCCCACGATAACCCCGGCTGACTGATCTTTTCCGGTTTTTCGTGGCCACGCTGGCCGGCCACAGCCCGGCGACAGGCATTCCGGACCGATCACGGTTTAATGCCGGACAAGGGCTGCGCGACTTCCGGCGCTCAGGCGGCGATCTGAGGAATGGGCAGATAGCGTGAAGGATCGATACCGCAGGCCGTGGGCTCGACCACACGCTCGACTTCATAAAGACGTCCATCGGGTGCCCGGCGGTTGGCCAGGCTGATGAGCGGCGTCTGGGGATAAGGGGTCTTGTCCGCGCGCTGAACGAGGACGACCCGCGGTTTGAGACGCTGGTTGCGGTTAAGGGCCGCCACCACGCCGATCTCGCCGCTGTTCAGTTCGACGACGCTGCCGATGGGATAGATGCCCATGCACTGGATGAATTTCTCGACCAGCGTCGACTCAAACAGCGAACCGCGCCATTCATACATTTTCCGCATGGCGGCGTGGGCCGAGATACCGGCGCGGTAGGCCCGGTCGCTGGTCACGGCATCGTAGTGATCGATGATGGCGGTGATCATGCCAAGCATGCCGATAGCGCCACCCTTGATTCCGTCCATGTAACCGCTGCCATCGTAGCGTTCGTGATGGCGCCGCGCGATTTCAACCGCTTCGGCGGGAACCTGGCCCGCCGCCTGGAGAATCTCCACGCCCCACGGCACGTGCATTTTCATCAGGCCCAGCTCGTCCGGCGTGAGCACGTCGGCTTTGTTCAGGATCTCGCTCGGCACTTTCATCTTGCCCACGTCGTGCAACAGCGCGCCGACGCCGAGGGCACGCAGCTCATCCGGCGTAAGACCAAGCTGGCGTCCAAACACGAGCGAGAGGATCGCCACGCGCAGACTGTGCATCGCCGTGTATTCGTCTTTGCGCTTGAGTTGGGCGAAGCAGATCAGCGCGTCCGGATTGCGCAGCGTGCTTTCCACCATCTTGCCGATCACTTTCTTTGCGCCCGCCACGTTGAGGCTGCGACCGAACTTGGCTTCCCACATGATGTCCTGCATCAGGACGCGCGCCCCGACATAGGTCTCGTTAACCAGATGGATTTCTTCTTCCAGCGTTGTCTGGTCTTCATATGCCGCGCGCGCGGCGGGATGATTGTTGATCTTAAGCAGGGCCTGATCGAGCAGAACGGCGGTCTGTTTCGGCGGAACGATTTGTGCCGATGGCTTCGGTATTTCCGTGACGCGGGGAGATAAACCGGGCACGGCGACCGCGACGTCGGGCACGTTGATGTAAACTGTCCGACAGCATCGCTGTAATTCTTTCAGCTCCTCTTCAAGGAGGATTTGAAAACCCTGGAACAAAAACGGCGTCTCGCGCCACGGGCGATCCAGCTCGCAGACGTACATGCCGAGTTTCAGTTTTTGAACGTCAATTTTTACTTTCATAAAATTTATCGCGTCCTGCCGTGCATCGCTCTCAAACCTTGCCTGCACCCGACACCAAATTTTCACTTCATTTGGCAAGCAACCTGTTGTTTTTCATGCAAGAGTCGTACCCATTATGACGGGACTCTG
>CAYIQV010000064.1:6383-8133 GCA_964365635.1 uncultured Acidiferrobacteraceae bacterium | reverse complement strand
TCCGTTCATGGTTCGACAGGCTCACCACGAACGGACTTGATCAGAGGTTCCCTAATCCTGTGAATCCTGTCAATCTTGTCTATGCATCTATGAACTTTAAAGACCATTTCTCGCAGCAGGCCGGCGATTACGCCAAATACCGTCCGGATTATCCCGAGGCGCTGTTTGAATTTCTGGCCAAGACGGCCAGAGGGCGTGAGCTGGCCTGGGATGCCGGCACCGGCAGCGGCCAGGCGGCGCTGGGCTTGACGAAGTATTTCGATCGTATTCTGGCGACCGACCCCAGCGCAACGCAGATTGAGAACGCGGTCAGGCATGCCAAAATCTCCTACACTGTGGCGCCTGCGGAGCAGATGGACATTCCCTCTCACAGCGTGGATCTGATTACGGTGGCACAGGCGTTGCACTGGTTTAATTTCGAGGCGTTTTATCAGGAAGCACGGCGCGTGCTGAAGCCGGACGGCCTGCTGGCCGTGTGGTGTTATGGCCTGAACGAGATCACCCCGGCCGTCGATGAAGTCGTGCGGCATCTCTATGCGAACATCGTCGGGCCGTACTGGCCGCGCGAACGCAAGTTTATCGACGAAAAATATCAGACCATCCCCTTTCCGTTTTCCGAACTGCCGCCGCCCACGTTGCACATGCAGCAGATGTGGGACTTGAGCGATTTCGTGGGCTACCTCCAGACATGGTCAGCCACCCAGCGGTTCTGGCAGGAGAACGATCAGAACCCGCTCGACATCGTCCGCAAGGCACTGACCCGCGCCTGGGGCGAGGCGCACCAGAAGCACAAGGTTGAATGGCCGATCTACATGCGCATCGGAAGAATTTCAGCTCTGCCGATGAGCCGAACCTGAGACAAGGACAAATTTTCGCAGTGACGGACCGGGTTGATGATTACATGGCGGCGGAATACGCTGCGCTATTCCTAACGAACTAACTCGCGACATTACCGGATGAATAGCAACAAAATACGGCCCACCTCGGGAAATGAAACGCATCTCGCGTACCGCGCCGAGATTGACGGTCTGCGGGCGCTTGCGGTCATTCCCGTTATTCTGTTCCATGCCGGGTTTGAGTGGTTCAAGGGCGGCTTTGTCGGAGTGGACGTGTTCTTTGTCATAAGCGGCTATCTCATTACCGGCATTATCATCAAGCAGAAGGAGGCAGGCACCTTCTCGCTTGTTGATTTTTACGTTCGGCGGGCAAGGCGAATTTTGCCCGCTCTCTTTTTCGTAATGCTGGTCTGCGTGCCGATTGCCTGGATGTGGATGGCGCCGTTCCAGTTGAAAAGGTTCGCCTGGAGTCTCGCGTCAGTATCGTTATTTTCATCGAATTTTCTGTTTGCGCGCACAACTGGATATTTTGATCCCTCCGTTGAGGAAATTCCCCTGCTGCATACATGGAGCTTGGGTGTGGAGGAGCAGTACTACGTCATATTTCCGCCATTGGTGATCGTCTTATGGCGTCTCGGCATCAAAAAGCTCGCGTGGGTTACCGTATTGGTCGCCCTGCTTTCCCTTGCATATAGCGAGTGGGGATGGCGAAATCACCCGAC
Source organism: uncultured Acidiferrobacteraceae bacterium (assembly GCA_964365635.1). GTDB lineage: Bacteria > Pseudomonadota > Gammaproteobacteria > Acidiferrobacterales > Sulfurifustaceae > Sulfuricaulis. The sequence goes on along the minus strand of CAYIQV010000064.1, from coordinate 6,575 downwards.
AGTCAACTTCTATTTTACTCCAACCAGGGCGTGGGAACTCTTGCTCGGATCCTTGCTCGCATATGCGAGTTTTGGAAAACCTCTTCACGAGCGAGTAGCGCCTGTTGTATCGGATTTGGCATCCGCAGCCGGACTGCTGCTGGTGGTCGGCGCAATACTGGCTGTGCTGTCGGTGGCCATACCGGTCAACTA
>CAYIQV010000064.1:0-6373 GCA_964365635.1 uncultured Acidiferrobacteraceae bacterium | reverse complement strand
GGTCGGCGCAATACTGCTCTATGACAGTGCGACGCCGACTCCAAGCGTATATGCGGTCGTGCCAACCGCGGGCGCGGCATTAATTCTTGGATTTACCCGGGTGAATAGCTGGACCGGCAAGCTCTTGTCGCTTAGATGGGTGGTGGGTATCGGACTTGTCTCATACAGTGCGTACTTGTGGCACTACCCTCTATTCGCCTTCGCAAGAATACGCAGCCAAGCTGACTTGAGCTATCTCACCACGGGCCTCATCATCGTTAGCACTTTCGTATTGGCGTTTGTAAGCTGGAAATATGTTGAAACGCCGTTTAGAAAGCGACCGGCATCGAGAGAGAGAGAGAGAGAGAGAGCAAAGGTATTCGGCGTCGCGGCCGCCTTCTCACTCATGTTTGCATTTCTGGGGGTTCTGGGGCACGTCGGGAATGGCTTTGCTTCCAGGCTGAATGCGGATCAGTTGGCGGCATACGAAAGAATCAGAGAGTCCAACAGTGGTGGACCATCCTTCGGGGCCTGTCAATTTCAGACGGAATCGGTCGACACTTCTTTTGTGAAGCGCTTTGAAGGATGCGCAGTAACGAACGGGCCGGCATTGGTCGTTGTCGGCGATAGTCACGGATATGATTTGTTCAACGCGGTGGTATTTAACTCGAACAGAGCCTTCATTGTCTCGATTTCAAAAGGAGCCTGCAGACCATACCCGCCGAGGCCGGACTGCCACTACCAGGCAGTGTTGGAATTCGCATCCGTGCACAAGAATCACATTGATACGGTCATCTTTACGCAGGCGGGAACTTACTATCTAACCCGTACCGCAGTGACGCCAGTAGACGAGGAAGTCATAAGCAGAACCCAGGACTATCTTGCGAGGTTGTCTGATAGCGTGAGGGTCGTGTGGCTTGGACCCAAGGCGGAACCCATGATAAATCTGATGAATATGAACGTGCTATTCAGGGAGTTCAGCGAAAGAGATGGTCGTCTGGAAAAGAAGGCCATCTATGCATTGGATGATCGGTTGATGGTCAGAAACCAAGGTCAACCGTTCACTTATGTTTCAATGGTGAAGACCGTGAGGTATGACTTTAAGAGGGATTTTTTTACTTCCGGGAAATACACCTACTCTGATACAGATCATTGGAGTACTTGGGGCGAACAGTATTTCGGCGCGCGTCTTTTGGATGACGAAACGCTGTTTGCGCTGTTGCGCCACTAGCCCTACATGGACTGATAGTTATTTGCTACAGGAGTTTTGTTTGTTCTTTCCCGCACCGCTCGCAGCGCAGAAGCGTGACCAGTTTTCCTTGCCGTACATCGAATTTTCTTTCCGCCATCACCTTCCATTTGTGAAAGCCGCTCTTGCACAGGGTCTTGCCCTCGGCCTTTTCGTTCAAGGATGGCTTTTTGAACTTGATGATCTCGCCCATGCCTGGGTGTCGCTTGTTTGTTGAGGAGTAGGACGACATACTAACCGAACTCAGACCAATTCAGGACTAGCCATGACCCCTTATGCATTAAAGGGCAGTGTGCGTGGGATTGAATTTGCAATCCGATAGCAACACCTCGGCATCGGCGGCGGCGCGCCATGCGCTGGCGCCGGTCATTGAATTTCTGCTGCGGCATGCGCCGTTCGACCGCATGGGCGCCACGCACCTTGAATTTCTCGCCAAGCATCTCAAGCTCGGGTTTTACGCCAAAGGTGAAGTGATCACGGAGCCCATGAGCGGCGCCGCCCGGCATTTTTACATCATCAAGCAGGGGCGCGTGCGCGGTGAGTCCGCAGACGGGACATCCGTGTCCCGCGGCCCTCGCCTCGGTCCCATCGGCGAAACGAAAACGGAAGACGGCGCCTGGGAACTCGTCGTCGGCGAATGTTTCCCCATCGGGGCGCTGCTGGCGCGCCGTTCCGTGCACGCGGTGCATCGCGCGGTCGAGGACACTTTTTGCTTCGAGCTCGACCGGGAGTATTTCGACAATCTGCTCACGCAGAGCCCGGTCTTCCATGATTTCTGTTCACGCCGTCTGGCCAATCTGCTGGATCAGACCTTGCAGAGCGTGCAGGCGAATCTGGCCACCTCGGTTTTCGCTGGCGATGCCTCGTTAAACGCGCCGCTGTCGAGCCTCCTGCGCCGCCGTCCCGTCACCTGTCTGCCGCAGGCGCCGATCCGCGAGGCGCTACAGACGATGAATGCCGAACGCGTTGGCTCCATCATCATTACGGAAGCAAACAACAAACCCCTCGGCGTATTCACGCTGCGCGACCTGTTGGCGCGCGTGGTGACTTCGGACATGAGCCTCGACGCGCCCATCGAGCAGGTGATGACGCGCCGCCCGCTTTCGCTGCCGCCGCAGGCGCTGGCGCACGAGGCGGCGTTGTTAATGGCGCGCATGGGATTCGGCCACGTGTGTGTGGTGGAGGAAGACAGCCTGGTCGGCGTGGTGTCCGAGCGCGATCTTTTTTCGTTGCAACGCATTGGGCTGGTGCAGCTCAGCCGTTCCATCACGACCGCGCCGGATATCGCGACGCTCGTGAAATCGGGACAGGACGTTCATCGCCTGATTGACCAGATGCTGGTGCAAGGCGCATCGGTGGCGCAGCTTACGCAGATCGTCGCGCTGCTCAACGATCACATCACGCGGCGCGTTATCGCGCTGTGCCTCGCGGAGACCGGCGTGCCGCCGGTTCCGTTCGCCTGGCTCTCTTTTGGAAGCGAGGGGCGCCAGGAACAAACGCTCAAGACGGATCAGGATAACGGTATTATTTTTGTTCCGCCGGGGGGCAAGAGCGCCGCCGTGGTGCGGGAGGAATTATTGCCGGTTGCGCAGCGGATCAACCAGGCCCTCGCGGAGTGCGGCTATCCATTGTGCCGCGGCAACATCATGGCCGGGAATCCGGAGTGCTGTTTAAGCCTCGATGAGTGGAAGGCCCGTTTCCAACACTGGATCGAACACGGCACGCCGGAACACCTGCTGAACGCCAGCATCTTTTTCGATTTTCGTGTCATCTTCGGAGAGCGTGGGCCGGTCGAAGCACTGCAAGGCTGGGTGGCGGAGCGTGTGGCTTCGAATGCCACCTTCCTGCGCCAGATGGCGGAGAATGCGCTGCACAACCGTCCGCCGCTGGGACTGGTGCGTGATTTCGTTGTCTCCAGCGGCGGCGAGCATCCGCACACGATCGATCTCAAGTTGAACGGCGCCATGCCTTTTGTGGACGGCGCGCGCCTGCTGGCGCTCGCGAACCGATTACCGGAAACCGGCACGCTGGCCCGTTTCCGTGCCGCCGCCAAGCATGGTGTGGTGCGGGAGAAAGAGGCCGATGCCTGGTGCGATGCTTATGCCTTCATTCAGCTTCTGCGCATGCGCGCGCACCAGAGCCAGGAAAGTGCGGGCTTGCCGCTCGATAATCATATTGACCCGGACCAACTGAATGAGCTGGACCGGCGCATTCTGAAGGAGGCCTTCCGCCAGGCGCGCAAACTCCAGGCGCACCTTGCCCTGGACTATCAGTTGTGAACTGGTTCGCGCGCCTCTTCCGTCCCCGCGTCGAACTGCCCGCCGAACTGGCCCGTCGCGTGCAGGCGTGGCGCGGGCAAATTTCACCAGGCGAAAACGTCTTATTGGCGCAGGCCCGGTTTATTGTGATAGATGTGGAGACGTCGGGACTCGATACGCGCAAGGACCGGCTGCTCTCTATCGGCGCGTGTGCCGTGGAGGCCATGCGGCTGCAGGCGGGCCAGAGCTACGAGGCGATTCTGCGTGGCCATGAGACGAGTGAACGCGGCAATATCCTGATTCACGGCATCGGCCCGCAGGCGCAGGCCGCGGGCAAGGCGCCAGAAGAGGCGCTGACGGGGTTTCTCGAATTTGCCGGCAAGTATTCGCTGGTCGCGTTTCATGCCGGTTTCGATAAGGCCATGCTGGACCGCGCCCTGCGCGAAACGCTGGGGGTAAGGTTGTCCAACCCCTGGGTTGACCTTGCACAACTCGCGCCGGCGCTGGTGCCCGAGGCGCGTCTGGTTCAGGCCGGGCTCGATGAGTGGCTGGCCCATTTTGGTTTGCGCGCCCATGCGCGCCATCGCGCGGTGGACGATGCGTTCGCGACCGCCGAACTGTTTCTGATCTTGCTCGCGCGCGCGCGAGCACGTAATCTGAATAGCGTCAGTGCCTTGCACGCGACGTGTGAGCAGCAGGCAAGGCGGGTTCCGGGAGGCGGGGCTGGAGGGATGTAGATCCGCGCCGGCAGGGGTTTTGGCATAAATCAGATTCATGGCAAACAACCGAGGAGACTGAAACATGCAGCTGACCGAGAAACATCGGGAGTACTGGCGAAAAAATATGCGAATGACAGCGATATTGCTCGCCATCTGGTTCGTGGTGACTTACGTCGTGTCATTTTATGCGCGCGAGTTGAATGCGGTTACCGTCTTCGGCTTCCCCCTCGGTTTTTATATGGGCGCGCAGGGTTCGCTGATCATTTACGTTGTCATTATTTTTTACTACGCCGCCCGCATGAACAAACTCGATAAAGAGTACAACGTTGCGGAAGGAGAAAAATAATGGCTACCCAAACCCAGTCAGAGTTTACCCAGTCGCTCAAAAAATATTACAGCATCTACACCGGCGGCTTCATCGGCTTCGTTATTTTGTTGGCGATCGCCGAACAGATGGGGCTCACGCCGAAGTACATCGGCTACGCGTTCCTGGTCGCCACCATCGGTCTTTACGCCGTGATCGGCATCATGAGCCGCACGGCGGACGTGGCCGAGTACTACGTCGCGGGCCGGCGGGTGCCGGCTTTCTTCAACGGCATGGCGACCGGCGCCGACTGGATGTCGGCGGCGTCGTTCATCGGCATGGCCGGCGGCCTTTACATCCAGGGCTATGACGGTCTGGCGTTTATCATGGGCTGGACCGGCGGCTATGTGCTGGTGGCGTTGTTCCTCGCGCCCTATCTGCGCAAGTTCGGTCAGTTCACGATCCCGGACTTCCTCGGCGAGCGCTATGGTGGCCATACGGCGCGCAGCATCGGTGTGTTCGCCGCGGTCCTCTGCTCCTTCACCTACGTGGTGGCGCAGATCTACGGTGTCGGCCTCATCACCTCGCGCTTCACCGGGCTGGAGTTCGGCGTCGGCGTGTTCGTGGGCCTGGGCGGCATCCTGGTGTGCTCGTTCCTCGGCGGCATGCGCGCGGTGACGTGGACGCAGGTGGCGCAGTACGTCATTCTGATCATCGCCTACCTGCTCCCCGTGGTGTGGTTGTCAGTGCAAATTACTCACTTCCCGATCCCGCAGCTCTCCTACGGCTACGCGTTGCAGCAGGTAACCGAGCGCGAAAAAGTGATCAAGGACGATCCGAGGGAAATCGAAGTGCGCGGCATCTTGAAGGCCAAGGCCGATGCCGCCACTGAGAAGCTCAAGGACCCGGCGGCAGCGTATGCCGCCAACAAGGCGGCGGTCGAGCAGAAGGTGGCCGATGCCGACAAGAAACTTGCCGCGCTAAAGCCTGCGAAGAAGCCGGATGCCGTGGCGATCGCCGCTGCCGAGGCCGACAAGGCGGCGGCCGACAAGGCGCTCGCGGCGCTGCCCAAGGATGCGGACGCGGCCAAGGCACAGTGGACCAAGGAGAAAGGGCTCGCGGCGCGTGCAGTACCTCCGCGACCGCATGCCGAAGCCTTCGTGGGCAAGGACGATGCCGCACGCAACACGGCGCGGCTTAACTTCCTGGCGCTGGTGTTCTGTCTCATGGTGGGCACGGCGGCGCTCCCGCACATCCTCATGCGCTACTACACCACGCCCTCGGTGAAGGAGGCGCGCCAGTCGGTCGGATGGTCGCTGTTCTTTATCTTCCTGCTGTATTTCACCGCGCCGTCACTGGCGGTGTTGGTGAAGTTCGACGTGTACACGCACCTGGTCGGATCGAGTTTCGCCGACCTGCCTCGATGGGTGGCATCGTGGGCGGCGGTGGATCCGACACTGGTGTCGATCAAAGACCTCAATGGTGACGGCATCGTGCAGCTCGCCGAGATTGTCCTCGGTCAGGACATCATCGTGCTGGCGACACCCGAAATCGCGGGTCTGCCGTATGTGGTCTCGGGTCTGGTGGCGGCCGGCGGTCTGGCGGCGGCACTATCGACCGCAGACGGTCTGCTGCTCACCATCGCCAACGCGCTGTCGCACGACGTGTACTACAAGATGATCGACCCGCATGCCTCGACCAAGCGCCGTCTCACCATCGCCAAGATGCTGCTGCTCGTGGTGGCGGCCATCGCCGCGACGGTCGCTTCGCAGAAGCCGGCGGACATCCTGTTCCTGGTGTCGGCGGCATTCTCGTTCGCGGCGGCGGCGTTTTTCCCGGCGCTTGTGCTCGGCATCTTCTGGAA
>CAYIQV010000063.1:0-8229 GCA_964365635.1 uncultured Acidiferrobacteraceae bacterium | reverse complement strand
GCATGAAACAAAAACTGATCGTTCTCGCAGTATCACTGCTGTGGCTACCGTCGGCCATGGCACAAACCTGCGACACCAAAGGCGTGCAGGTTCAGGTGCTGGGTTCGGGTGGGCCGGAGCTCGCCGACAAGCGCGCCTCCAGCAGCTACCTGGTCTGGATCGACGGCAAGCCACGGGTGCTGGTCGATATTGGCGGCGGCGCGGCGCTGCGTTTTGGCGAGTCCGGGGCCACTGTCTCCGATCTTGATGTGATCCTGTTCACCCATCTGCATGCCGATCATGCGTCCGACCTGCCGGCGCTTGTTAAAGCGTCGTTCTTCGAGGAACGCTCACGGCCACTGCCCATCTACGGACCAACCGGCAATAAGTTCATGCCTTCGACCGTCACCTTCGTGCGCGCACTTTTTGACAGTACCCGCGGGGCCTACCGTTATCTCGGGGATTTTCTGAGTCCGCTGACCAAGAACACCTACAAGCTCCAACCACGTGACGTGGAAGAGGTCCACGGCAAGCTTGGAACCAAGCGCAAACCACAAAATGAAATCCGCTATGTCTTCGCCAACGAGCGCCTGCAGGCCATGGCCGTGCGCGTGGTGCACGGTGCCCTCCCGGCGCTCGCGTGGCGCATCGATGCCGGGGGCAAGCGCATTGTCTTCAGCGGCGACATGAATGGCGAAGGCGGCGGACTGGAGCGCCTGGCGCAAGAAGCCGATCTCCTGATTGCCCACAACGCGGTTCCGGAAAACGCGGGCGGTGTCGAACGCGGCTTGCACATGCCACCGTCCGTCATCGGCCGCCTCGTGGGCAAGGCGGGGGTGAAACAACTGGTACTGTCGCACCGCATGCGTCGCACACTGGGACACGAAGCGGAAACTCTGGAAGCGATCAAAAAGAACTACCCCGGCCCGGTGGTCTTTGCCAACGATCTGGAGTGTTTTCAGCCGTAGCGGCCGAAGCCGAAGGCGCTTAGGCCCTCGGCGTCGGCGGCTTGTGCTGTCGCTATTTATTTCCCCTGATCGTGGGGCACGCTGATGGTGGTGCTGGCGGTCGATTTGTTGCCGGAGGCGTCGGTGGCGGAGTAGGTGATGGTGTAGAGGCGGCCGGCTTTGTTGTTGCCGTTGCGTTTGGCGGCCAAGGAAAAACTCCGATCGTCGGTGCCAAGCTGGGCATCCTGAATGTCACCGTCTGCCAGCGTTTCATTAGCGGTAATGGATTCGAGTTTGATTTCGGGCGCGGGGTCGTAGTCATCCTTCACCGTGATGGCCGCAGTGATAGATACCAGCTTGTCGTTTGGCGGCCAGAGCGTGACAGGACTCAGGCTTACCGTGAAGCTGGGCGGGGTGATGTCGAGTTTTTCCATCGCTCCGTTGTGATACCGAGGGCCATTGCTGTCAGCATAACCGGCTGAGAAATGCCCGGTGAGATAGGCTTGGAAATACTTCGGTACGGTGACACTGAAGCGAAAAGTTTGCCCTGTTTGAATATCCGGCTGCGGATAGCCGGGGGAACGCCATTGCAAATAACGTCCAGTGTGTTCGATTTGAACAATCTCCGCAGTCCAGCCGGTCGGCCCTGAAATCGAGGCAGGGTTAATACCCCGATCAAGCGACTTGAGACCTACAGGCATCACTCTATTGAGCTCCCCCCGAAGCCTATCGTAGGGTAAAGTCGACGAGATTTGGTTAGTGTCCAGAGCAATGGCAATTTTCACCACGTCGCGACTGCCGTTGTTGGTCACCTGATGGTGATAAACGATGTTGCCGCCAATATGCTGACCGTAAGTTTTAACCACCACGGGCGGCTGTTCCGCCAGTGCAACATTATTAAAAGCCATCAGCAGAAAAATGATCGATGGAAAGAGATTATGCTTGTTGAGTCTATGTGTCATGGCGTTGGTCTCCATATTAGCGAGCTAGAAAATGCACAGGGTCATAATCATCAAAATTTCCGCCCCAATTCAGCTTGCAATCGGTAGGTGCATCCAAGTATTGCTGAATGTCTTGCGGCGGGTTGCGCGCATCCAGCGCATCTTGCAAAGGGTCAATAGTGTAAGTTTCACTGACATCAAAAGCGTTGCCCTGAGTATGCTGCGCGTCGTTCGGGGATGGATTCGCAGGCCTGCCTTTCAAACAATGGCTGCGACGGGTGGCAGATTCAGAATAACAACTTGTGCATCTATCGGCATTGTCGCAACCTTTCTCGGCGGCGACCTCGGCACGCCGGGCGGCGCAAGCGGTTCGCATGGCTGGGTCTTTATTCATCCGATCCACCAAATCTTCCATCTTGTCCCAAATATCCCTGAGATGCGCCTGATAAGCAATATCGCGGATATCCGAAGTAATCTTCAAAGGGACGGCGGGTGACAGACCGGAAAGCTTATCTCTAAAACAGGCCATCCCGGTTTTCAGTTTATCCGACAACGCGCCACACGCTGCGTCTTTTTGTGCCTGAGTGGAGTTGATGTTCTCCAACACTTCTGCGCACGCATCGTTGAAAGGAGGCGCTGCTAAAGCAGGCACCGGACACTCCGCCTCGCACACCCCCGTCACCGGATCGCGGGTCTGCCCTTCTGGACACGTCATTACCTGGCAACTTCCCGGGCTCGGCCCGGCGAACTCGGTGCCGGCGGGACAGGGGGCTGGAGTACAAGCAAGTGTGCCGTAACCAGTCCATTGACTCCCGGGAGAACATTGAACGACCAAGAGTTGAAATGAAAAAGACTGTTTAAAAGGGGGGTTTTGAGGGTTTAGATTATTAAAGTCGTCCGTTACTTCAAACGTCAAGTAGTACCATGGCAAAGCATTGTATTGTTGAACACGGCATCGCGATGCTGGCTCTGTGCCAGAGTAGATCCACATCTCAGGATGAGCCTTCCCAATAAGTTGAGCGCAGTTCTCGCCGTTGCTGAAGGCAGTATCAAAAATGCTTTGCGGAATTGAACCGTCGGCACCAGCAGTTGCTATGAACGGCGGATAGAATTGGTTCACAACCAATTGCCCTAGACCGTTGCCACTTTGGCATGACCATCCGCTTAATGTAAAAGCCGAACCGGGGGCGGCAGGTATTGCGTGGGCATAAGCATTGACTAAGCTGAGGTCACACGCGGTCTGTGCCTGCGATTGCTGGACACCGAATATGAAAATGCCAAGCGCGAGTAGCCCCCGTAGGGCGATGTCATGGTCTCCTACCGCCTTGCGCGCTATCGGGGTCAGGCTGAGGCATTGAAATATCAAGCGAAAGAATCGGGAAAAACCTGTGGTGGCGCGGCGGGATAGTGACGAGCGTTCGCCGCCGTCATTGTATTCGGGTTGCAACATCAACATAATGACCTCCGCCCGTTCCGCCGTTGTTCTTTTGGGATTCTCTAACCGGATTCATGGCTGAATCCCTCCGTGTGGTTTACGCCGGGCGTAGTTTTAAAAAAGAACAATGCGCCGGCGTGCAATCTGGTATTCACGTTTTACCCCTTTCTAAACTTCATGTTTCTTGAGAAGAAATATGCGTCCGCTCGGCGACTGACGTTTCCCCGGTTATCAAATGTCGTTACTCGCAGGCCCGTCGTTACACCGGGTCTGCGTTTAAAATCTGAAGTAACTGCGCAGGTTATATGCCAATACCCATCCTGTTGTTATGCCTATGAAAACACTTACCAGACGCTGCCGCGCCGTGTCGTGAATGACAAAGTTGGGCAGAGATAACTAAGGCAGCACGCGGCATAATGCCGCATCAATCAATCTACAAACTACAAAAGGAGTCCTCGTGGCCAAAATTCTTTATTTCGCCGCCCTGGTGGATAAACTCGGGTGCGCTGCCGAAGACGTGGCATTACCGGCCACGGTCAGTGATGTTCGCGCCTTGCTTGCCTGGCTGCGCACACGCGGCGGAAACTGGGAACAGGCGCTGGCCGAAGCGGCGGTGCGGGTCACGGTAAACAAGCAGTTCGTCACGCTGGAAACAAAAATCGATAACGCGTGCGAAATCGCACTCATCTCTGCGCGTCCCTGGTAAGCAACATTACGCGCGCCTTGATCTCGGAGTCACAAAAAGAAACACCCTCAAGCCTCTGAATCACCGTGCGTTTCGCAGTACGTCGAGCAAGGCCAGATGGTTCCGATGCGTCTGCTATCCTTACGTCTAATGCCAAGTTATGCGCATTTCAACGGCGGCCAGGGAGTCCATGGAATCATTCAGTCACGAACGTCTGGAAAAAGTCATTCACAGCTCCGAGCAGGAGCTGAATCTCGCTGAAGCTGCCCTGCTGGTCGCGAAAGATGAATACCCCGGGCTGGACGTGGATGCGTACCTGCGCCGTCTGGATGAACTGGCCACCGAGGTCCAGTTGCGGCTACCGGAGCGCGCGGGCCTCGAAGAGGTGCTCCTTACTCTTAACCAGTTTCTGTTCGTCGAACAGGGCTTCTCCGGCGACATGGAAAACTACCATGATCCGCGCAACAGTTTTCTGAACGAGGTGCTGGACCGCAAGATCGGCATCCCCATCACCCTGAGTATTCTCTACATCGAAATCGGCCAGCGTCTGGGAGTGCCACTCAAGGGCGTTTCTTTCCCCGGCCATTTCCTGGTGAAATTTTCCACCAGTCAGGGCGAGGTCGTGCTGGACCCGTTTTCCGGCGGCAGTCTGCTAAGCAAGGAAGATCTGGTCGAGCTGCTCGAAGAAGCCTATGGCCAGGAAGACGCCTCGCGCGCACCGCTCGAACGCCTGCTGACCACGACCGGCAAGAAAGAGATCCTGGTGCGCATGCTGCGCAACCTGAAAGCCATTTATCTGCATCAGAAAGAATTCGATAAAGCTCTGACCGCCGTCGATCGCATCCTGATGATCATGCCGGAGCTGGCGGACGAAATCCGCGACCGCGGCCGCATTTATGAACATCTGGAATGTTCCCGTGCCGCGCTGGATGACTATCGATCCTATCTGGTTCTGCGCCCCGATGCGGGGGATGCCCCCGACGTGCACCGACGTATCGCCGAACTCAAGCAGATCGTTGCGCACCTCAATTGACACACATGCCCGCAAACGATCGCATGGCAGACGGCCAAGACCAGCCGTGGTTTCTCTACATCGTGGAATGCAGCGATGGCTCGTTCTACACCGGCATTACCAACGATATCGAGCGCCGCAAGCAACAGCATAACGACGGCACCGCTTCACGTTACACCCGCAGCCGCCGACCCGTGGAAGTACGCTACCAGGAAAATTGCGGCTCCCGCTCGCAGGCCCTGATCCGGGAATGCTCGGTAAAACTGCTGTCACGCAAGGAAAAAGAGGGCTTGGTCAAAAAATCCAAATAGGCTTGCGGCGGCTGGATCGGAATCGGCAGGATCCGCCGCCATTTCATACGCAATCACCCCACCGGCTCCCGCCCTGCCACGTGCAACCCATTTGAGCGCGCGGGCACTGAGCTGAATGAACAAAAAAATCCCCGGCAACGGATCGGTCCATGACCAGATGTAATCCTTGCCGCCGCGAAACGGCAGCTTCGCCGCCCGGCAAAGCCGGATGAGCGATTGCCGCCAGTTCGTGTCACCGGCCTGTACATCGCGCAACAAACCATTCAAATCGGTATAGAGTCCCACGCCGCGTTTACCGGCCGGGTAGGGGGAATCGTGGCAACAGGGATCTGACAACACCCCATGCCGGTACGCCGCATAGAGCAATGCCATTCTCGGAAAATCGTAACCGCAGTGAAGCGGCAACGCGCAGGTGGCATCGAGCCGCGGATTGAGTTCAAGCAGATTCACGCCCCCATCATGGTCGTCGACCAGGAATTGCACGCATCCCGCCCCGGAATAATTCAACTCGCGAATCAGGACCGCGGAATACTCCCGCAGCATCTCGGTGGGCGAACAGGAGGCAGTATCGACGCCACTCCCGGTTCCGTCCGTCCGGTCGGTGCGTAACACGCGCTGCTCGAAATACGCGAGCAACCGGCCTTCATCGGCGATGAAGTGGCAGTTGTGCCGGAAGCCACGCGCGAACCTCTGCACAATCAGGCTGCCGTTCCTTTCCGGCCAAGAAGGGATCCATTTCAGCAGTTCCGCCGGCGATTCGGCAATCAGCGCCTTCTTGCCGGAAACACTCGCCGACGAATCGTTGTTCTTGACGACACAGGGATAACCTGTCGATTGCGCCGCTGTCAGCAATTCGGCGTGGCTTGTTACCCGGAGGGGTGGAGTATGCGGAATGCCGAACACGGCGGCCAGCTTGCCGAGATGAAACTTGTCGAGGCAAGCCTTGACCACGTCCGGCTCAGCCATGACCAGCACCCGATCCCGTGGCAACCGGTCAAGATGATGCATCAGGGATGTGACTTGCAGTTCCCAGACAGGAAAAACAAAACCGACGTCGGGACGCTCATTCAGAAAGGCCGCAAGCGCCTCGATGAAGTCCGGTTCGTTATCCTCCATGTCGGGGTGCAGCCAGGTTTCGGTTGTGTAGCGCGAATACTGTGTGAATACGCGCCCATGTCCATGGCTGCAACCAACGACAAGCTGGAAGCCAGCCCTGCCCAATGACCGGATAACAGCGATGGTCTGCTGGTAAGTGCCGAGAATCAGTATCTTTTTGGAAAACATGCAAGAATTATAGGCCATTGCACTGGCTACTGAGAAGGCCGGCTGTACGCCGATACACCAGCTCTCCAACCTTGTGTCCCAATCGCCGTCCGCGCTGTTCAAACTTCGTCAGCGGACGGGCGCCTGTCATGGCAGCCTGCCGCTCAGGATCGGTCACCGCGCTCAACCCAGCCGTACCCGACAATACCGCCCACATGTGCCCGGCATACTCCTCCCAGTCCGTGGCCAAATGAAGATAACCGCCCGGTTTTAATTTGCGCCGTACCAGTTCCACGAACTCCGTCTGCACCAGGCGCCGCTTGTGGTGGCGCTTCTTGGGCCATGGATCAGGGAAAAACAGGCGCACGGCGGCCAACGAATCATCGGGAATGGTCGTCTTCAACACTTCCATCGCGTCTGCGTGCATGACGCGCACGTTTTCAATACCGCTCGCTTCAAGGTTACGCAGCAGTGTGCCGATGCCGGGTCGATGGACTTCAATGCCGAGGTAATTGTTCTGCGGGTTCGCCATGGCGCTGGCCCGCAGCGCGTCGCCATTACCGAAACCGATTTCAAGGATGACCGGCGCCTGACGTCCGAAGACAGCGTCGAAATCCAGCGGCTCCGCGCCGATGCCAACCCCATAACGTGGCCACAATTCTTTCAGCGCGCATTTCTGCGAGGCCGTCATGCGGCTTTCGCGGCGTACGAAACTGCGGATGGTACGGAGCGGCCTGGTGTCGAAAATCATGATATGAATTCTTGACGCAAAGGCGCGAAGACGCAAAGAAAATCGAAATTGGATTTTTCCGCACGAAGTGCGGCTTTTGTTACTTTGCGTCTCGGCGTCTTTGCGTCAAACAATCTTAAAAAAAGGTCCCGCCGAGGGGCGAGGACGGCGAACCGTACTGCTTGCGCGGCATGCGCCCGGCGAGAAAGGCCTCGCGCCCGGCCTCGACGGCTTTTTTCATGGCCGAGGCCATGAGCACCGGATTCTGCGCCGCGGCAATCGCGGTATTCATGAGCACGCCATCGCACCCGAGCTCCATCGCGATGGCCGCGTCCGAGGCGGTGCCGACACCGGCATCCACCAGGATGGGTACCGTGGCCTCTTCGATAATGAAACGGATGTTGTAAGGATTGCGGATACCGAGACCGGAACCGATGGGCGCAGCCAGCGGCATCACCGCGACACAACCCATGTCGGCGAAGCGCTTAGCCACGACCGGGTCGTCGGTGGTATAAACCATCACCTTGAAACCATCCTTGATGAGAATCTCGGCGGCCTTGAGCGTCTGGGGCACGTCCGGGTACAGGGTTTTTTCACTGCCCAGCACCTCGAGCTTCACGAGATCATGACCGTCGAGCAGTTCGCGTGCCAGCCGGCAGGTGCGCACGGCGTCTTCGACGTTGTAACAACCGGCGGTATTCGGCAGGTAGGTGTACTGGCTCGGCGGCAACACATCGAGCAGGCTCGGTTCGTTGGCGTTCTGGCCGATGTTGGTGCGGCGGATCGCCACCGTGACGATCTGCGCCCCGCTCGCCTCCACCGCGCGCCGGGTCTCATCCATGTCTTTGTACTTGCCGGTGCCGACCAGCAGCCGCGACGTGTAAGCCCGACCCGCGATTACCAGCGGATCGTTCGTTGTCGTACGG
>CAYIQV010000062.1:0-8399 GCA_964365635.1 uncultured Acidiferrobacteraceae bacterium | reverse complement strand
ACACGAGCGGCAAGATCAAAAAATTCCTGTACGTGAACCGCAAGGCGCCGTACGGAACCATTTACGCGCTGGAGTCGCTGGAAGTGGTCTTGATCTCGGCCGCGTTCGATCAGGACGTGAGCCTCGCCTTTCTGGACGATGGCGTCTACCAGATCATGAAGGGCCAGCACACCAAGGGAATTGACGTCAAAAACTTTTCGCCAACTTATCGGGCGCTTGAAGGCTACGACATCGAAAAGCTGTACGTCGAAAAAGAGTCGATGGAAGCGCGCGGCTTGAAAGAAGAAGACCTGATCGTACCCGTCAAGGTGGTGAGCACGGCCGAAATGGCCGATCTCATGCAATCCCAGGACGTGGTAATGAGCTTCTAAGGGGAAAACACATGCTACATACCGTTAACAAATCTCCCACTGAACGTAACTCGCTGGAAAGCTGCCTCAAGCACCTGAAGAAAGGCGGCGCTGTCCTGCTGATGGAGGATGGCGTATACGGTGCGCTCAAGGGCACGACGAGCACCAAGCTTGTTGAACAGGCGCTCAAGAATTATCCGATCTACGCCCTCTACCCTGACCTTGAGGCGCGCGGAATGCAGGACCGTGTCATCAACGGAATCAAGCTGGTCGATTACAGCGGGTTTGTCGATCTGGTGGTGGAATATCCCACCGTACAAGCCTGGCTCTAAATATTTTTAATCTTAAACAACCGACGAGGAGAGTACACATGCCTATTACTGGTGGCGGAAAGACGGCCGAGACCGACGAAGAAGGTTATCTCGTAAATCGTACCGAGTGGAACGAAGAGATCGCGAAGGAAATGGCCAAGGTCGACAATTGCGACCTGACCCAGAACCATTGGGAAGTGATCAATTTCCTGCGTGAATATTATGAAGAGTACCAGATCGCTCCCGCCGTGCGCGTGCTGACCAAGGCCATTGGCAAAAAGCTCGGTCCGGACAAGGGCAACAGCAAGTACCTGTACGAACTGTTCCCCTACGGACCGGCGAAGCAGGCGTGTAAGTACGCCGGCCTGCCGAAACCGACGGGTTGCGTCTAAAGCAGATTAACGGGCGGAGTTTCCGCCAACCGAGATAACAGCGGGGTCATTCATGTCGGCTGTGACAGTGATTTATGCGCTGCTGTTTTATGTGGCGACGGCTATCCTCGTCATCGGCATGGCACGCAAGATTTTCATCTATGCGCGTACGCCGCAGCCGTTGAAAATCCCGACCACACCGGCGCCAACCACCCGCCTGGGTGTCTGGATGCGCATGGCGCGCGAAGTCACCGTGTTCGAAAGCCTGTTCAAAGCGAACAAGTGGACTTGGCTGTTCGGCTGGGTATTCCACCTCTGTCTGTTCGCAGAACTGGCCTGGCACACGCGCTACTTTACGGAACCCGTTTGGTTTTTCGTGCCGCTGTTGCACTGGTTCGTCGTGTTCACCGGTCTTGGCTTTCTTGGAGGCCTCGCCGGCCTCTGGGGTCGCCGTTTCCTGGTGGACCGCGTGCGCTACATCAGCGGCCCCTCAGATCACCTGATGCTCGCCCTGCTGGTGGGAATCGGGGCCAGCGGTCTTTCCATGAAGTTTCTGGCCCACACCGACATCGTTTCGGTCAAAGCGTTTTTCCTGGGGCTTATGCGTTTTGCCTGGCAACCGCTGCCGACCGACCCGGCGCTGCTGATACACCTGACGCTGGTCGCCATGCTGATGATTATTTTCCCTATCAGCAAACTGTTGCACGCCCCGGGCGTATTCTTCAGCCCCACCCGCAACCAAGTCGATAACCCGCGCGAAAAGCGCTGGACCGCGGGCTGGAGCGCCAAAATCGACAACACCAAGGCAGCCGGGAGCTAAGCATCATGGCGAACTTCGAAATACCTGTCCTTGGCGAATACCAGACCGTCCCCCACCTGCAAAAGGGGACGATGGAGCACAGCAAGCCCTACATCGCCAAGCCAGAAGTCCAGAAACCTATGGGCTTCCCGGGCGAACTCGTACCGGACTGGGAAAATGTCGCCGTCATGAAGCTGGGCGAACTCGTTTCCAAATCCCGGGCCTTGCAGGTATTCCTCGACTCTTGCGTCAAGTGCGGCGCCTGTACCGACAAGTGCCACTACTACCTGGGCACATCGGACCCGAAGAACATGCCGGTCGCCCGCCAGGATCTGTTGCGCTCCGTGTACCGCCGCTACTATACCTTCGCCGGAAAATTCTTTCCGAAACTCGTTGGCGCGCGTGACATGACGAAAGACGTGCTGGATGAGTGGTACTCGTATTTTCACCAGTGTTCCCAGTGCCGCCGTTGCTCGGTGTATTGCCCGTACGGCATCGATACCGCCGAGATCTCCATGGCTGCGCGCGACATCATGGACACCGTGGGACAAGGCCAGAAGTATTGCAATGAAATCATTGCCAAGGTCTACAGGATCGGTAACAACCTCGGACTTCCCGAGCCGGCTTTGGCGAATACGCTGGAGGGCCTTGAGGAAGACGTAAAGGAAGAGACCGGCATTGACGTAAAGTTTCCGCTCGATGTGAAAGGCGCCGAAGTGCTGTTGATCACGCCATCGGCGGACTTCTTCGCCGAGCCGCACATCGATGGCCTCATCGGCTATGCCAAGGTATTTCATGCCACCGGAACCAGCTGGACACTCTCCTCCTATGCCTCGGAGGCGGCCAACTTCTCGATGTTCATCGGCTCCCCGGAAAATCTGCACAAGCAGGCCAAGCGCATCCGCGAGGCGGCCATTGAACTCGGCGTCAAACGCATCATCGTCGGCGAATGCGGCCATGCTTGGCGCGTGGCCTACAGTTTCTGGAACACGCTGATCGGTCCGTTCGATTTCCTCGACCAGCGTTATCCGATCCCGCAGCATATCTGCGAGTTCACCTACGACCTCATACAGAAAGGCGCACTCACGTTCGATAAGTCGCAAAACGACGACAAGGTCGTGACGTTCCACGATTCCTGCAACGTCGCACGCGCCTCGCGCATGGGCGATAAACCGGGTGGGCAGTTCGTTATCCCGCGCGAAGTTATCAAAGCCTGCGTTAACAAGTTTGTCGACATGGCACCAGAAACCATCCAGGAAGGCACTTTCTGCTGCGGCGGTGGCGGCGGTCTGCTCACCGATGACCTCCTGGAACTGCGCGTCAAAGGCGCCCAGCCGCGCATGCTGGCTCTCAAGCAGGTAGTGGAAGAACAGGGTGTCACCCACATGGCGGCGATCTGCGCCATCTGCAAGGCCCAGTTCAGCAAGGTACTTCCCTACTACAAGTTCCCGATGGACATGATTCAGAGCGTTCACGGACTGGTGAGCAAGGCGATTGTGCTGAGCCCGAAAAAATAAGTGTGATGCGAAACCATTACACCGATTATTTAAACTTAAAGGAAGGTTTGAATTAATTATGATTATTCGACGCAAAGACGCCAAGGCGCTAAGAAAAGCCATGAAAATAAATGAAAAAATCTTTGCGTCTTTGCGTCTTTGCGTCAAAAACTAATAAATCACTTTATTTCATCATCAGAGTTATTTAGATCAGGAGATTCGCAATGGCAGCTCCCGCAGACAAAACCAAGACAGCCAATACTGGATTCACGTACCGCAAGTACAAAGACGGCGATCAGGAATGGCCATCCTTCCAGTCCCGTATCTTCACGGCTGATGCCACCGACAAGTGCCCGACCTACGTGCACAAGACTCCGCCCTGCCAGGCAAGCTGCCCGGCCGGAGAAGACATCCGCGGCTGGCTCAACATCGTGCGCGGCATCGAGAAGCCGTCCAAGGATATGAAGTGGCAGGAATACGCCTTCCATCGCGCCACCGAGGCCAACCCGTTCCCCTCCATGATGGGTCGTGTGTGCCCGGCGCCCTGCCAGACGGGCTGCAACCGCAACTCCATCGAAGAGTATGTCGGTATCAATGCGGTCGAACAATTCATCGGCGACTACGGCATTGCGAACAAGATCGAATTCAAGGCGGCTGAAAAATCCACGGGCAAGAAAGTCGCCATCATCGGCGGCGGCCCCGCGGGTCTGTCGGCCGCGTACCAGTTGCGCCGCAAGGGCCACGCCGTCACCATCTTTGACGACCATGAGTTTCTGGGTGGCATGGCGCGCTACGGCGTCCCCGGTTACCGTTTGCCGCGCGATGTTCTCGATGGAGAAATCGACCGCATCACCCACATGGGCGTCGAAGTCCGTCTCAAAACACGCATCGGCGTTGACGTACCGCTCAAGGATGTTGAAAAGAATTACGACGCCGTGCTGTTCGCCATCGGCTGCCAATCCGGTCGTGCACTCCCGATCCCGGGCGCCGAAGCTAGCAACTGCATCACTGGCGTCGCCTTCCTCGAAGCCTTCAACCAGGGCCGCCTGCAAGCTGTGTCCGGCCGCGTGGTCGTTGTCGGCGGTGGCGACACCTCCATCGACGTCGCCTCGGTGGCGCGTCGTCTGGGTTACATCAAGGACATGAAAGAAACCGAGCGTCCGGAATACATCGTGCTCGGCCAGACCGCGCACGATGTGGCACTGACCGCGAAAAAAGAAGGCGCCGAGGTCATGCTCATCTCGCGTCAACCGATTGACAAGATGAACGCCGCCAAACACGAAATCGACGACGCCCAGCGCGAAGGCATCGCGCTCGAGGGCGCACTGCAGCCGGTCAAAGTCATTCTCGATGACAAGGGCCGCGCCAAGGCGCTGCGTGTCGTTGAACTCGACTATTCCAGCGGCAAGCCGATCGAAAAACCGGGCACCGAAAAGGATCTGGCGGCCGATCTCATCGTTTCCGCCATCGGCCAGATCGGTAACTTCAAGGGCATGGACGGCTATGACAACGGCAAGGGCCTGATCAACGCCGACAAGTTCTACCAGATTCCCGGAAAGGCAGGCCAGTTCGTGTGCGGCGATATCATTCGCCCGCACCTGCTGACCACCGTCATCGGCCAGGGCTCCATCGCGGCCGACAGCATCGACCATTACCTCAAGCATGAGGAAATGAGCAAGCGTCCCAAGGTAGACGTGCATCACTTCAACCTGCTCGATAAACTGAAAGAAACAGGACTGACGCCGCAGCCGTTCAAGCCGGATGGTCCGGAGGACGAGCGTCCGATCGACCGCGGCCTGCGTGGAACCTACTTGCAAGGCAAGGGAGTCGGCGGTTTCGCGATCCATAACTACGAGGACCGCTCAGACGCAGAGGTGGTTCAGGCAGACGAGCTGTTCCTCGGACATTTTAACTTTGTTCCGCGCAATCTGCGCAAGGAAATGGTTCCGTCTTCCACGGAAGTGCTGGGCCATTTCAAGGAGCGCATGCTCGGTCTGAACGAACAGGAAACGGTGGCCGAGGCCAAGCGGTGCATGAGCTGTGGCATGTGTTTCGAGTGCGACAACTGCGTGATCTACTGTCCGCAGATTGCCGTCAAGCGCACGCCGAAATCGGAATCGACCATGGGCCGCTATGTGTACACCGATTACGATCTGTGCATCGGCTGCCACATCTGCGCCGACGTCTGCCCCACCGGCTACATCAAGATGGGCATGGGCGACCACTGATCAAACCGGGAGCACGAGTTCGATGCACAACAAGAAAGCCAGCTTGATATCCGCTCTCCTCGGCATCGTCGGGATTGTCCTCGCAATACCAGCCGTGGTCCATGGCAGCGAGACCGGAAAATCTGGCCGTGTTCCCCTGCCGGCGATATCCTCGCCGGAGGGAAAAAAGTGCGTCGAACCGACAGAGGTCATGCGCCGGGACCACATGAAGTTCATGCTGCATCAGCGCGATGACACCATGCACCAGGGTATTCGCACGGCCAAGCACAGTCTCAAGAACTGCGTGAACTGTCACGCCGACGAAAAAACGGGAAGCGTGTTGGGCGAAAAGGGTTTCTGCTCCTCGTGCCATCACTATACTGCCGTACATATCGACTGTTTTACCTGTCACACCGACAAGCGTGAAAAAGACGCCGTGGCCACTGTGCCAAAGATACCGGCGTCTGGTGCCAACCATGAGGTAAAACCATGAGCATCAGCCGTCGTGAACTGCTGGGCATGGGTGCGGCCGCCGTGGCCGGAACCATGCTGGCCCCCGGGCTTCGTCTTGTTGAGTTGGTACAAGCCAAGTCTCCAGAAGAAGCGGTCACCTCGCTCAAGCGCTGGGGCCTTCTGATCGACACCACGAAATGTGGCGATGGCTGCAACGCCTGTGTCTCGGCATGCCAGGAAGAAAACGGCTGGCAGGGTCACAATCGCCCGGCGACAGACCCACAGTGGATCCGTGGCGTTACCCTCAAAGACAAACAGACCGGTTACGTCCAGACCATTCCCGTCATGTGCCAGCACTGTGAATCACCGCCGTGCGTGGATGTCTGCCCCACCGGTGCCTCGTTCAAGCGCGCAGATGGCATCGTTCTCGTCGACAAACATATTTGCATCGGCTGCCGCTACTGCATGCTGGCCTGCCCGTACAAGGCGCGGTCGTTCGTGCACGAGGAAACCCACGATCAGAAAGCACACGCCCCGCGCGGCATGGGAACCGTTGAATCCTGCACGCTGTGTGTGCATCGCGTGGACACGGGACGTATTCCTGCCTGCGTGGAGACCTGTAATGCCGATGCCGGCAAAGCCATGATGTTCGGTGATCTGAATGACCGCACCAGCGCTATTGCCAAACGCCTGGCGTCACAGTCCACCACCCAGCTTCGTCCCGACCTGAACCTGAACACCGGCGTGCGTTACCACGGAATCTAGCGGGGATATTTACAATGAAAAGCATGAGTTACCGTGCCATCGAAGGCAGAAGTTTGGGCTTTTATGTCCTCCTCGCCCTGCTTGGGACCATTGTCCTCGTCGGCCTCGGAGCCGCACTGTACATGGAGCATAACGGTCATTGGGTAACCGGGATGAATAACCAGATCGTCTGGGGCATACCGCATGTGTTCGCGGTGTTCCTGATCGTGGCCGCCTCCGGCGCGCTCAATGTTGCCTCCATCGCCTCGGTCTTTGGACGCAAACTCTATAAGCCGCTGTCGCGCCTGTCCGGGCTGCTGGCCATCGCACTACTGGCCGGCGGGCTGGCGGTGCTGGTGCTTGACCTGGGCCGCCCCGACCGCCTGACCGTGGCCATGACCGTCTATAACTTTAAATCAATCTTTGCCTGGAACATTTTCCTCTACACCGGCTTTTTCGTCATTGTGGCGGCTTATCTGTGGGTGATGATGGAACGACGCATGAACGACTACAGCAAATCCGTCGGCATGTTCGCATTCCTGTGGCGCCTGACGCTGACCACCGGTACCGGCTCCATCTTCGGCTTTCTCGTGGCCCGCGATGCCTACGATTCCGCCGTCTACGCGCCGATGTTCATTATCATGTCGTTTGCCTATGGTCTGGCCATTTTCCTGCCGGTACTGATGGCCGCCATGGCCTGGACCGGGCGCGAACTGGGTGACGTCACGTTTGATCGCCTGCGCAAGCTGCTCGGCGTGTTTGTCGCCGCGGCGCTCTACTTCGTGGCGGTCTATCACCTGACCAATCTCTACATCACCCAGCGCCATGGCATCGAGGGCTTTGTCCTGCTGAGTGGCGGCGTGTATACCAAAATGTTCTGGTTGGGTCAGGTGATCGTTGGCGGGGTGGTGCCGCTGATCATCCTGTTCTCCGGACTGGGGAAAACACGTCCCATGGTGGCCATCGCGTGTGTGCTCATCGTCCTTGGTGGCATCGCGCAGATGTACGTCACCATCATCGGCGCTCAAGCTTACCCCATGCCGCTCTTCCCCGGGAAAGAAGTCAGCAGTAGCTTCTTCGACGGCGTGGTCGGCCATTACTCACCCAGCCTGCCCGAAGTATTGCTGGGCGTCGGCGGTATCGGCATTGCCCTTGCCCTCACTGCCTTCGCGATCAAGGTATTGCCGTTCATACCCGAAAGCCTGGCCGACGCGGATGCCGATCCGCATCACAAAGCCGCTTGATACGTCGCTCGCCGCAAAGCCGCCGAGAAAAGCAATCGGCTTTAAACCCGTAATCCTTTGCGCTCTTTGCGCCTCTGCGGCAGAAGTTCATACTTGATCTCATGAACCGTCTGCTCATCTCCGCCGCGCACAAGTCATCCGGCAAAACCACGCTGACCATCGGTCTGTGCGCCGCTCTGCGCGCACGCGGCCTGTCTGTCCAGCCCTTCAAGAAAGGCCCTGACTTCATCGACCCCATGTGGCTTTCGGCGGCAGCCGGGCGTGATTGCCACAATCTCGATTTTTATCTCATGGGTCGGGAAGAAATTCAGGATACCTTCATAGCACGCGCCCAAGGCGCCGATATCTCTCTGATCGAGGGCAACAAGGGTCTCTACGATGGATTAAGTCTGGACGGAAGCAACAGCAACGCTGCGCTGGCGAA
>CAYIQV010000061.1:0-8471 GCA_964365635.1 uncultured Acidiferrobacteraceae bacterium | reverse complement strand
CTTTGGCAAAAATCACGAAATCATTTCAGTACGGCAGTCACACCGTCACACTCGAAACCGGCGAAATAGCACGCCAGGCCTCAGGCGCCTGCATGGCCAGCATGGGCGAAACCGTTGTGCTCGCGACCGCGGTGACGATGAAGGAGCCCATGCCGGGCAAGGATTTCTTCCCCATGACGGTGGACTATCAGGAAAAAACTTTTGCCGCCGGCCGCATACCGGGCGGATTCTTCAAGCGCGAAGGCCGTCCCTCGGAGAAGGAAATTCTTACCTCCCGTCTGATCGATCGTCCCATCCGCCCGTTGTTTCCCGATGGCTTCACCAACGAAGTCCAGATTATCGCCACCGTGATCTCGGTGGATCCAGACATCGATCCGGATGTCGTCGCCATGATCGGCGCCTCCGCGGCGCTCAAGCTGTCGGGCGCTCCGTTCAACGGCCCGATCGGCGCAGCGCGCGTGGGCTACAAGGACGGCAAGTACCTGCTCAATCCGGGCAAGAAGGAACTCGTCGATTCGCAGCTTGATCTCGTCGTTGCCGGCACCGAGAAAGCGGTGCTGATGGTGGAGTCCGAAGCGAAGGAGTTGTCGGAAGAAATCATGCTCGGCGCCGTGATGTTCGGCCACGAGCAGATGCAGGCCGCGATCAAGGCCATCAATGAACTCGTGAAGGATGCCGGCGTGAAACCCTGGGCCTGGCAGCCACCGGTCGAGGACACCGCGTTCAAGAGCACGTTGCAAACGGAATTCGGCGCGTCCATCGCCGCGGCTTACCGCATTAAAGAGAAGGGAACCCGCCAGGACCGCATGGCTGAGATCCACGAGATGGCAGTCGGCAAACACGCCGCCGAAGGCGCACCCGCGGGCACGAAGGAGAAAGTGCAAAAGATTATCGGCGATATCGAATACCGCACCGTGCGCGATCAGATTCTTTCCGGTGAGGCACGCATCGACGGTCGCAATACACGTACCGTGCGTCCGATCACCATCCGTACCGGCGTGTTGCCGCGTACCCATGGCTCGGCGCTCTTCACCCGTGGTGAAACCCAGGCGCTGGTCGTGACCACGCTGGGCACGGGCCGTGACGCGCAGATTATCGATGCCCTCGAAGGCTCGCGCAAAGATCCGTTCATGTTGCATTACAATTTCCCGCCGTATTCCGTCGGTGAAGCGGGCCGCGTCGGCAGTCCGAAACGACGTGAGATCGGTCACGGTCGTCTCGCGAAACGCGCGATGATTGCGGTGTTGCCGAGCATGGACACTTATCCTTATGTGCTGCGCGTGGTATCCGAGATCACGGAATCGAACGGCTCGAGTTCGATGGCCAGCGTTTGTGGCGCCTCGTTGTCACTGATGGATGCGGGCGTGCCGATCAAGGCGCCGGTTGCCGGCGTGGCGATGGGTCTCATCAAGGAAGACAAGCGCTTCTCCGTGCTGACCGATATCATCGGCGATGAAGATCATCTCGGCGACATGGATTTCAAGGTGGCCGGAACCACGAGTGGCGTGACCGCGCTGCAGATGGACATCAAGATTGAAGGCATCAACCACGAAATCATGGATGTCGCGCTCAAGCAGGCGAAGGAAGGGCGGTTGCACATCCTCGGTGAGATGAGCAAGGCGATTTCCGCGCCGCGTGCGGAGCTGTCCGAGTATGCGCCGCGTATTCTTGTAATGAAGGTCAATCCGGAACGTATCCGTGACGTGATCGGCAAGGGCGGGGCGACTATCCGCGCATTGTGTGAGGAAACCGGCTGCACCATCGATATCGAGGACGACGGCACGGTGAAGATTGCCTCCGCCGACAACGCTGCGGCCCAGGAAGCGCGCCGTCGCGTCCAGCAGCTCACCGCGGACGTCGAAGTGGGCATGATCTACGAAGGTAAGGTTGCCAAGCTCATGGACTTCGGTGCATTCGTCACCATCATGCCTGGCAAGGATGGTCTGGTGCATATCTCGCAGATCTCGCGTGATCGGGTGGAGAATGTCGCCGACAAGTTGCGTGAAGGCGAAGTGGTGCGGGTCAAGGTGCTGGAAGTCGACAAGCAGGGCCGTATCCGTCTGTCCATGAAGGCGCTGGAAGAAGAAATACAAATACAGGTGTAAGCTCCCAGAAAACGTTGTAAGAAAAAAGGGGGCTTAGCCCCCTTTTTTATTTCTTGTGCCATGGGTTCCGGAGAGGAATAGTTCTGCCTTTTCCAGATCTGCCGGTGAATTGACGTTGAACTGGATGTCGGCATCCGGCGTGGGATGGAAACGCACTGGCTTTCCGTGCAGGGTGAGCCAGTCGCGGATACTGTGTTTCCCTTCCTTGAGAAAGTTTTCCACGGCCACGGCCATGTCTGGTGGCCACAGGATGGCGAGCGCGTGGTTTTTTCCATCGCTGGCATAACAACAATGCGAGCCATCGGAGTGGGCGTTGAGTCTTGTCGCCAGATCGCGGGGAATAAAAGGCAGGTCCACGGCCACCGTCAAAAGATAATCATCGGGGAAGGCCGTGAGTCCCGCGTGAACCCCGGCAAGGGGTCCAAGGTAGCCGCGCAAGCGGTCGGGAATCACCGGCGCGTCGAATTCACGGAAGCGCTCCACGCCAACATTGCTGTTGATAACAATCTCATCAACTTGGGGTTTGAGGCGGTCAAGGAGGTGCGCGAGGAGTGGCTTATTCTTCAGTACAATAAATGCCTTGTCGTTGCCACCCATGCGGGTGGAACGGCCGCCGGCGAGAATCAGGCCAATGGTTTTTGTCATGTGTAGAGAAACCAGCCCCAGTGTACCTTTTTCAGACTGTTTTCAGAACGCTCACGAAAATGCCGGGTATCCATGTATAGAGGCCGGTCTTGTGCGCCATCCGGCAAGGCGTTACAACTAGCCCGGATGTGACACAGGCAGGATACA
Source organism: uncultured Acidiferrobacteraceae bacterium (assembly GCA_964365635.1). Taxonomy (GTDB): domain Bacteria; phylum Pseudomonadota; class Gammaproteobacteria; order Acidiferrobacterales; family Sulfurifustaceae; genus Sulfuricaulis. Next base: position 5,574 of record CAYIQV010000061.1, on the reverse strand, counting down.
GAATGCGGCCAGGGAGGTTCGATCTTGTTGAACCCATGTTATTGGCAACTGTGGTATCGCTGGTCCTGGCTGTCGAGAATGGTGTTGGCGAAACGGAGGTGCGCGTTATGTCACTGACCCTGAGTTCTTCCGCATTTCATCACAATAGTGAAATCCCGGCCCGCTACACCTGTGACGGGCAGGATATCTCGCCACCGCTGACCTGGTCCGGCACGCCGGGGGGCACGAAAAGCCTGGTGCTGATCGTCGATGATCCGGATGCGCCCGACCCGGCGGCCCCGCGCATGATCTGGGTGCATTGGCTGCTCTATAATCTTCCACCGGACAGTACTGGATTATCGGAAGCCGTCGTCCACCGGAATCTTCCCAAGGGGACACTTGAGGGTATCAACGACTGGAAGCGCACTGGCTACGGTGGCCCCTGTCCCCCGATTGGACGCCACCGCTATTATCACAAGCTGTATGCGCTGGATACGGTGTTGCCGGATCTGGGCCAGCCGACCAAGGCGAAACTGGAAAAGGCCATCCAGGGCCATGTCCTCGCCAAGGCAGAGATTATTGGAACCTACCTGCGTGCCCGCTGAGCGGCGACTCCTGAGTCCTTATTCGGGCATGAGCGGTTTTCTGGAATGCGTGATGTGTTGTCATCCTGCTAAATGGATTTTTGCTTTACACGAGCACCGGGCTTCCATTAGCCTTGGTGCCGGTATGCGCTTTCGATGCGCGGTGAGTTGAAAAAATAAATAATGATCAGCCGTTCCTGCCAGATACTGTTGATTGGACTCTCGCTTCTGCTCCTCGGTGCCTGTGGGACACTCCAGAAATCCGAGAGCGGCCCGGCTCCGGCGAACGTTTCCATCTCGCCGGAGAGTACCACTCAGGATGCCGCCAAGGCTGACAGCAGTCCCAAGCCAGAGGCAACCCAGGAGAAGGAGAGCAGTCCTGATCCGCTCGAGGGATTTAACCGGGCGATGTATACATTCAATGACAAACTGGACGTGTATCTCCTCAAACCCGTGGCGAAGGGGTATCGCGCCGTGATGCCGACACCAGTAAGCAAGAGCATCTCCAATTTCTTCAGCAATCTCCATGATCCGATGGTGATGCTGAATAATTTATTGCAGGGCAAGCCGGGGCAGGCGGCCTCCGATCTCGGCCGTTTCCTGGCCAATTCCACGGTCGGCATTTTTGGCCTGTTTGATGTAGCGACAAAAATCGGTTTGCCAAAACACAACGAGGATTTCGGCCAGACGTTAGCGGTGTGGGGTGTCGGTGATGGCCCCTACCTGGTGTTGCCGTTCTTCGGTTCGAGTAATCTGCGCGACGGGCCATCGCTGCTGGTCGATTGGGAAACCTATCCGCCGAACCACATGGAAGAGCACAGTACGAGCGACAAGCTGTTCCTGGTGGAAGTGGTGGATAAGCGCGCGCAAATGCTCGATGCAAGTGACATCCTGGAACAGGCCGCGGGCAAGGATCCCTACGTGTTTGTGCGTGAAGCCTATCGTCAGCGCCGCCGCAGTCAGGTCTACGATGGCAATCCGCCGCAGGAAGCGCCCGACCCGTCCTTGTTTGAGGATGACACACCGGCACCAAAGACACCCTCAAAGAAACCTTTGCCCCGAAGCGAATCTCAGTCGAGATAATCGTAGCAGAAGAGCGTCAAAAACTCCGGCAGTGGGTCGGCACTGATCAGTTTATCGAACATGCCGGAGGCAAATTCATATCTGCCACTGGCGTACGCCGCTTCCCCGAACGATGTCCGCAGGCGTCCCAGTTCCTCCGGAATCATCTTGCGCACCATATCAAGCGTGATCTTGCGGCCGTCGGTGAGCATGCCCTGGCGGCTGCGAACCCAGTGCCAGACCTGCGAGCGCGAAATTTCCGCCGTCGCCGCGTCTTCCATCAGGTGGTGAATTGGGACGCAGCCAGAGCCCGCGAGCCAAGACCCAAGGTAGGCGATGCCGACCTCGATATTGAGTCGCAGCCCCGCTTCCGTGATCGGTGTTTTCGGCGAAAAGGCCAGGAGATCCGCCGCGGAGACGCGTACGTCTTCACGTTTGCGCGCAATCTGGTTAGGCGTCTTCATCAAACGGTCGAAAACCTCCCGCGCTACCGGCACGAGGCCCGGGTGCGCCACCCAGGTACCGTCATGCCCATCGTTGGCCTCGCGTTCTTTGTCGGCGCGCACCTTGGTGAGGGCAGCCTCGTTGGCGGCCGGGTCATCCTTGATCGGAATCTGTGCGGACATGCCGCCGATGGCATGCGCATTGCGCTTGTGACAGGTCTGGATGGCCAGCAGCGAGTAGGCGTGCATGAATGGTGCGGTCATTGTCACGAGGGCGCGCTCGGCGAGCACGAAATCCGGATCGCTGTGAAATTTCTTGATGCAACTGAAGAGGTAGTCCCAACGCCCGCAGTTCAGCCCTGCGGAGTGCTCGCGCAGCTCATACAGGATTTCGTCCATCTCGAATGCCGCGAGGATGGTTTCGATCAGCGCCGTGGCCTTGATCGTGCCGCGCGGGATCTCAAGCTGTTCCTGCGCCCACACGAACACGTCGTTCCACAGCCGTGCTTCCAGATGGCTTTCCATTTTGGGCAGGTAGAAATAGGGACAGGTTCCGCGGTTAAGCAGCGTTCTGGCGTTATGAAAAAAGTACAACCCGAAGTCGAACAAACTGGCCGCGATGGGTGCACCATCGACCAGGACATGTTTCTCGTCCAGGTGCCAGCCGCGTGGACGCATGAATAATATTGCCGTGGATTTGTTCAGTTGATAGGTTTTCCCTTCGGGGCTCACAAAACGGATGCTGCGGTCAGCGGCATCGCGCAGGTTGATCTGGCTCTGGATCAGGTTATGCCAGGAGGGAGCCAGTGAATCCTCCAGGTCGGCCATGAACACGCTGGCGCCGCCATTGAGTGCGTTGATGATCATTTTGCGCTCTGCCGGGCCGGTGATCTCAACGCGTCGGTCGGAAAGCTCCGCCGGTACTGGCGCAATGGTCCAGCTGGCCTCGCGCACCGAACGGGTTTCTGGGAGAAAGTCAGGCTTGGTCCCCTGGTCCAGCTGCGCCTGTCGTTCTTTGCGCCGGGCCAGGAGTTCTACGCGCCTTGGTTGAAAAGCTCTGGCGAGGCCCGCGACGAAGTCCAGGGCCGGCGGGGTAAGAATAGCGGCATAATCGGCCGGGATGTCGGCCTGTAGGGTGACGGTAGCGGAGGAGGTTTCAGATTTTTGCACGCGACACCCCTGACCCTAAGACATGGAAGACATTATCGAGTATTGGCCCGGCAGCTGAATATTCAAGCCTGATTCGCAGGCCACCACTGATATTTCAGGGAATGTGAGAAATAGGGGCATTCACCGGTATTTTTGGGTCAAAGTACCCACATTCGGACTAATAAGCCGTTTTCAAGGATGGAGCCCCTTCTTTTCCCCTGTGATCAAGGGTAAAATCGCGCGCTTTCGTGGGCCGTCGCCGTGGCTTTCCGCCCGGACCGGCGCCTGAATGGATACGAGGAATAACTGAATGGTAACCATACGTCTGGCTCGCGGTGGCGCAAACAAGCGTCCCTATTATCGCATCATCGTTGCTGACCGGCGCCGTGCGCTGAATGGCAACAACATCGAGCGCATCGGTTTTTACAATCCGCTGGCCAAGGGCAAAGAAGAGAAACTGCGCGTTGATATGCCGCGCGTAGAGTACTGGTTGAGCAAAGGTGCGAAGCCGACCGATCGCGTGGCGCAACTGCTGAAGCAGGTTACCGCTTCCTGAGTCCCCGCATGACCGATCCGTCACGCCCTGACGGTTTGGTGGTTCTCGGCCGGATCGACGGCCTGTTCGGAATCCTCGGTTGGGTAAAGGTTCATTCCTATACCCGGCCGCGCGAGAAGATTCTTGCCTACAGGCCGTGGCTGGTGGGCATGCCAGAGGGCTGGCGGGAAATCACCGTCGAACAGGGGCGTGTACAGGGCAAGGGCATCGTCGCCAAGTTCACGGGTTACGATGACCGCGATCAGGCGAGTCGCCTGATAGGTACCGAGGTGGGTTGTCTGTCGACGCAGTTGCCGCCGGTAAAGAAGGGCGAGTTTTACTGGGCGCAGCTCGAAGGTCTTAAAGTAGTGAATCTCTCGGGACAGGAGTTGGGTGTAGTGAGCCGCCTGATCGAGACGGGCGCAAACGATGTCATCGTGGTGCGCAATGGGCGTGAACGCTGGATACCGGCCACGCCGGGTGTTCTGCAGGATGTGGATCTCGAGGCAGGTCTTATCCGGGTAGACTGGGACGCGGATTTTTAGCGCGCCATGAAAATTGATGTGATAAGCCTGTTCCCGCCGATGTTCGAGGCCATTACGAACTACGGCATTACCGGGCGGGCGATCAGAAACGAATTGCTGTCACTGCGGGTATGGAACCCGCGTGACTATACGGACGACAAACACCGTTCCGTGGATGACCGGCCTTATGGCGGCGGCCCGGGAATGGTGATGATGGCCGAGCCGTTGACGAAGGCATTGGCGGCGGCGCGCAGCGGACAAGTGAGCGGCGCGAAGGTGGTTTACCTGTCGCCGCAGGGGCGCAGACTGGATCACGCGGGTGTTCTCGATCTCTCGCGGCGTGAAGGCCTGATCCTGCTCGCGGGCCGTTACGAAGGAATTGATGAGCGTCTGCTGGAGACCGAAGTAGACGAGGAATGGTCCATCGGTGACTACGTCCTCTCCGGCGGCGAACTCGCCGCGATGGTGGTCATCGACGCGATTGCACGGCAGTTACCCGGCGCACTCGGGGATGAAGATTCGGCGCAGCAAGATTCGTTTGTGGACGGGTTGCTGGAATACGAACACTACACACGACCGGAAACGTATCTCGGCCGGGTGGTTCCGGAAGTGCTCGTCTCCGGTGACCACGAGAAAATCCGCCGCTGGCGGTTGAAGCGGTCGCTGGGAAGGACCTGGTTGCGCCGGCCGGATTTATTGGAAAAGCGGAATTTGAGCAGTGAACAGCAGCACCTGCTGGAAGAATTCAAGCAGGAATATTCTAGAGAGGCGGGAGTCAAAAAATGAGCAAGATCATGCAGGAACTTGAAGCGCGGATGGCGAACAAAAATGTTCCGTCTTTCGCCCCGGGCGATACCGTCGCTGTGTACGTGAATGTAAAGGAGGGCGAACGTGAACGCCTTCAGGCCTTCGAAGGCATGGTGGTCGCGCGCCGCAACAGTGGGTCGAAGCCCACGCCCGGCCCGTCGAGCAGCGCCGCAGCGGCGTCTGCGTCGTCGAGGGCCACGCCGACGAGCAACGCGAACTGCAGGACGGCTTCGTCGTAGCCGTCGCGGCCGTCGTCCCACATGCGGTTCGCCAGAGCGACGAGGTCGACCGCGATCGCGCTGCGCTCTTCGAGCGGAAGGGCCTGCAGAGAGCGCGCGTGCGCCTCGAACACCGCGGCTGGAATCGACGCGCGACCGGACGCGAGCCGGACGCTCTCGGCCACGTCCCGGGCGAATGGGTGAGCGGATCTGCCGGTCATGCCCCCCCCAAAAAAAGGCGCGAAAGTCGAGGCTAGCAGGGCCACGCGCCGC
>CAYIQV010000060.1:0-8696 GCA_964365635.1 uncultured Acidiferrobacteraceae bacterium | reverse complement strand
TCGCCAAAAGCATTGCCAAACAGGTGGAAGAAACCGCGCGCGCCTTGCACATCGACACCAAGTCGATATTTCCGGTATCCGCGCAGAAAGGCCTCGTCGGCAAGATCAAGATGGATGGCGCACTGGTCACCCGAAGCGGCTTGCCCGCGCTTGAGCAGAAACTGACAGATGACGTGATACCCTCCAGGCAAATAATGGTCCGCAACCGCATCGTCCATGAAATCAGCGGACGAGTGGAAACAAGCCGCGGCTTGATCGAATCGCAACTGACCACGACTAACAAACAACTGGCCGATCTCAAGACGCTTGGTGGAAAGAATCTGGACATGATCCAGAAAATGGTGGCGCACATGCGCCAGGAAAAGCAGAAATACGACAAGGAAGTGGAGGGATTTCAGCTCACGCGCGCTACCCTGTCAAAACAGGCCCAGATACTGCTGGGGCAATTGAGCATGAAAAGCCTGGATGACTTGATCCAGAAGACCCGCAGCAGCATGCAGGAAAGCTGGACGACCCATGGACTTAAAGCTGGAATGGCCACCTTCTTTGCGGGCATGATGGCGCGAATGGAAGCCGTCAACGCGGGATCCGATGAGATTCGAAAGGTGGTGGAGGCGATCTACCTGCGGTTACACCTGGAGTACGGACTGGCCAAGATCAACCCTGCCCGGCTTTCACTGTTGCCGTTTGTGCTGGAACTGAAGAAACTGGAAGAGAAGGCGGAGGAATTCCGCAATAGCCCGGTCACCACCATGACCGAACAGCATTTTGTGATCAAAAAATTCTTCATTACCCTGGTCAGCCAGGCGCGTTATATCTTCAGCCAGTGCGACGCCGCCGCCAAGAACTGGTTCCAGGCAGCCATTGTCCCGGTATTCACCCAGGTGCAGCAGCACAAGGCGGCGATCGATCGTAACATCGAAGTGCTGCGAAAAATCCACGAAAACATGGACACGTTGGGCGAGAAAATTGCAGAACTGGAAGAGGTCCGGAAAAAGCATGAGGGCGACCTGAAGGCCACGGACATCCTGCTCGAAAGAATCCACCGTCCCCTGACCTGATTTCAGGCCAGTCCGCCAGCGGTTTTTCCACGCTTTCGGCGCCACAGAGAAGCCGTACATAATTCGATGTATTGATGTATTTAGGGTGCGTCCCACGCACCATATTGTCGATCGGTGCGGCCGCGTACAGCGCAAAGAAAATCTCTGATTAATCAACCAGAATAATTTTGCGTTCCTTCACAGACACCCCTGACCCACGCAGCCATGGCTGCTGAATTCAGAACTCCGTCCAATCGCCACTTTTCCGGCTGGCAATCGAAACCACGGCCGGGTTCGTCCCCGTCGCTTGTTCTGTTTTCGTCCGAGCGCGGAAAGCGCCGCCTTTATTCGCTGACAATTCTTTTACCGAGGCCGACTTCCTGGTGACCGGGGCCGCTGCCATGGTTACCGGGCCGGTGCTGACCGGCGTCATGGCCACATACTCTTTTTGTTCCAGCTTGTAACGCGAGATCATGGTTCGCAGGTTCTCCGCCTGCACCGCGAGCGACTGACTCGTGCCCGACAATTCCTCGACCTGCGCGGCGTTGGATTGCGTGACCCCGTCCATCTGCGTGACAGCGCGATTGACCTGCTCGATGCCCGAGGCCTGCTCCTGGCTGGAGGCGCTGATCTCGGCGATCAGCTCGGCGGTGTTCTTGACGCCCACGACGATTCCCTCCAATGTCTTTCCCGCTGTTCCCACCAGCTGCATGCCGTCCTGTACCTTCTCGACACTTTCCTGGATCAGGGTCTTGATCTGCTTGGCCGCGGCGGCGCTGCGCTGCGCCAGGCTGCGCACCTCGGCGGCGACCACGGCGAAACCGCGCCCCTGCTCGCCGGCACGCGCGGCCTCGACGGCTGCGTTCAGGGCCAGCATGTTGGTCTGGAAGGCGATCTCGTCGATGACGCCGATGATGTCGGCGATCTTGGTGCTGCTGGCATTGATGGCGCCCATCGAACTCTTCAGTGAGCTTGACATCACGACGCCCTCGTTGGCCGCCTCGCGTGCGCTCAGCGCTGCCTTGTCCGCCTCTATCGCATTGTCCGCGTTCTGCTTCACGGTGCTGGTCATCTCCTCCATCGAGGCCGCGGTCTCTTCGAGTGAGCTGGCCTGCTCCTGGGAAGAGGAGGACAACTGTTCCGCCGCCGCGCTTAACTCCTGCGTGCCGGCCGTGACGGCATTGGCCGTCAGCATTACCTGGGCCATGTTGTCGTTAAGCGTGCCCACCAGCGCATTCAGCGCCACGCAGGCATCGCCGATCTCGTCTTTCGATTCCACGGGCAGCCTCACCGTCAGGTCACCTTGCGACGCCTGCTGCATGCCCTTGACCAACCGCCCCATGGGGCCGGTGATCGCCTTGACGAAGTAGAAGCCAAGCATGAGCGTGATGCCCAGCGACACCAGCAGTATGCCAATGGTGAATGTCCGCGCGCGATTGTGCGCCGCCAGGCTGTTTTCATAATAGCCTTGGTATGTGGTGATCACGGATTTGTCGTCTGGCGACGTCGTTTCCATCATCCACTTGACGTAGGTATTCGATTTGTTAACGAACTCCATGACTTCATCTTCGTTGTACAGACTGATGAGCGCGCCCGCCGCGAGCATGGCATAGACAATCCCTGCGATCACGAGCAGCTTGGTGCGTAATCGGATTCCTTTGGAAAAAAAGTGGTTCACGGGTCATTCTCCTTGCCAGACTGCAATTTGCACTGGTTGCCTGCGCTTCGGCTACATCCGCGCCGATTCGGTAATTCCTGCCGCACGGTTTAATCATAGATGAAATGCGCGCCGCAGCACGCCGTTCGCACGGTTGAGTATGGGGCGCATGCCCCGCAAATGTATGCAGGTACCGTGCCAATACCGTGGCCCAGGCGGTGCAGGATCTTGACCGGGCGGCATCGTTAACCTCACACTTTCTCGGGTTGCCGGGGCCGCGTCCTGTTGTCAGTACGGCCCGCGCCTTGGAGCGGTATGGCTACCCTGCCATGGCAGCATCGGCTCCGGCCTGCCGGAGTAATAACCCCGGCATGGTCTATTCGTGTTCCGCGAGCAACCGCGGTGCATCTGCCTGCCCATGTCTGGGGGCGTCTTTAGGCCAGACAGTGCACCGGCCCCGAACTACTTGGGTGGAATCGATGCGGCCAAGCAAGCGCTGCGCCAGGCTCGTGCCGCCTCCTTCGCCCGCACCAAATCCGAACCTCTCTCCTGAATCCGTTAAGAATCATGTTCTCGCGGTATCGGCTTTCATTTAGAAACCTGGCCGGATGGGAAATTCGGGAGAAGCCGGATCTGCGCCTTGCGTTTTACCGGCGTTGACTATACTTACAGCCGTACGCGGAAAAAACGATTTAAAACAACCTGTGGGCGCTGGGCCTGTCACGCGAAACTGCCGATACGCCGCTGCCTGTTCAATACTGAATTTTTCCTAAGGAGCTAGTTCGATGACAAAGAGATTCATGCTTGGCGTTGTGGGGGTCGTTCTGTTGTGCGGGGCCGGGACGGCCTCGGCGGTGGAGAACGTCAAAATCAACGGGTATGCGAGCTTCGGCGCCACCTACCTCGACATGCCGGAAAAGGGAAAAGAACACGGCTTGCAGGCGTGGGACAGCTTCATCCCTGGAAAATTCAGTACCGATCCCGACATACGCGCCGCGCTTCAGTTCGCGGCGAAGATCAATGAGAAGCTGGACTTCAACGCCCAGCTCTTCGGCCGCCCGACCGAAGACGAATTCAAGGCGCACCTCGACTGGGTGTATCTGTCCTACCATCTTACGCCGCAGGTCGACGTGCGGGTCGGCCGCAACAAGACGCCGCTGTTCCTGCTCTCGGATTATATCGACGTGGGCTACGCCTATCCTTGGGTACGCCCGCCCCAGGAGGTATACAGCTCCTCGATCATTGAATCTCTGAACGGCGTCGAGATCTACTACAAAAACAAGTTCGGCGGCTGGCGCGGCATCGCTCAAGTCTATTTCGGTTCCAACGCAGACGAGACCACCGTCCCGCAGGAACAACTTACATCGCTACCAACGCCCGGTACCCTTGGCGATATCACGCCCACCGAGTTCTCGGTGTATGGAGCCAAGGGTGTCAACTTAAGCTTGAGCAGTGACATCCTCACGCTGCGCGCCGGTTATTTCAACGCCGAAGTGGATGCCGAGGATTTTTCGGCAGTGACCGATAATGTCACGCTCGTCACCGCCGGGGCCTCGCTCAACTGGAACAATCTTGTCGTCTACACCGAGCTTTTCCAACGCGATTCGGAGGCCAATATCAACCGGCTATTCCCGAACCAGAAGGGCCACTACGCCACGTTCGGCTATCGTTTCGGCAAGATTCTGCCCTACGTGACCACCGCCAAGCTCAGCGACAACGGTAACCCGGTGGGTGCCGATTACGGAACACCGCTCACGCAGAAATCCACGGCGTTCGGCGTGCGTTTTGAGATGGGCGACGGAGCCGACCTGAAGTTCGAAGTGCAGAACATCAAGCCGGGTGAAGGCTCGCGCGGCCTCTTTGTCACGGATCCCCGCACCATGACCGAGCCACAGAACGACGCGAACCTCTACAGCATCGTCATGGACGTCGTGTTTTGAAACGGCGCGCCATGCGGAAAATCATCCAGTTGATCGGCCTCGCTGTCTGCCTCGTTCTCGGCGGCGCGAGCGGGACGGCTACGGCCGCCCCACTCGCTGTCATCGCACATCCCAGCAATTCCGCCGCCGGTCTGGGCGCCACGGATGTCGCTGATCTGTATCTCGGGAAGACCAAGAATTTTCCGGACGGCAAGCCGGCGGTGCCGGTGGATCAAACATCGGGCAACGCGGTCAGAATCAAGTTCTATGAAAAGATCGTCCAACAGGATGACACCTGGATCAAAAGCTATTGGTCCAAGATGATTTTCACGGGCAACGCCATGCCGCCCAAGGTCATCGGAGACGACGCCGCTGTACGCGAGTGGGTGTCGAAAAATCCGGATGCCATCGGCTATGTGGACGGAAAGGCGGTGGACGCTTCGGTCAAGGTGCTGTTGATATTGCCCTGAGAGGGACTCTGTGCGTAAGTTCTTCCTCGTTCTCCTGTGCCTGGCGCCGGCCGCGGCGATGGGCGCCGACGCCACTGACGATATGGCGGCACGGCTGTTCCAGCAACAGACGGCCATCGCGAACAAAGGCGACCCGGCCGCACAATACCATTTAGGCGAGATGTACGAGAAGGCTCTCGGGACGGAACGCGACCTCGATCAGGCCCGTTTGTGGTATACGCGAGCCGCTGAAAAAGGCGAACGCCAAGCCAAAGCCAGGCTCGCTATCCTCGACCGGGAAAAAACGCGCGAGCGCGATGCGGCGGAAAGAGCCCGCGCGCAACAACGCTCCGCGGAAGCCGAAGCCAGGGAAAAAGCGGCCGTAGCCGCGCGCGCCGGAGCTGAGGCAAGGGCCCGCGCTGAAGCCGAGAGGCTCGTCACGACCAAGCGCGTCGCAGAGGCCGAGTCTGCCGCCCGGGCCAGACAACAAGCGGAAGCCGAAGCCAAGGCAAAATCTGAAAGACTCCTGGAAGCCGAACGCGCCACGAAGACCGAGACGCGTGCGGCCACCCCGCCGGCGATGCCGGTGCCAAACTCAACGAGTGACCGAACCGCCAACGCCAGCCGCCCCGCTCCTGATTCGCCGGAGCAAGAAACAAAGTTTTCAAGCGATCCCTGCCAAGGACGATCCGCCCGCCTCATGTCCACTTGCCGGTGAACGGATAACATCCGTTCACCATACGCATACGGGGTTCCTTGGAATCTCTGATTTATTAGTTTTCTTGCCTCTGCACGATTCTCAGGACGCTAATGTTTCCCCCTCCCGGCAGAGATTTTCGTAGGGGCGCTGCTTGCTGCGCCCGGATTCGATGTGGCAGGAGATAAACCGGGGCGCAGCAAGCAGCGCCCCTACGTAGCGGTGTACGCCGGTGCGTCTTCCTGTGAATTGTGCCGAGGCATATTAGTTTTTTAACGCAGAGCCACTTTGTGTTTGTTTCTCGGCTTTTCTTTGCGCCTTCGCGTCAGGGAACATCTAAAAATTGCTTCTCATGTAGGTTGGGTCAAACCGAGTCAGCGATGGGCAGGAAGCCCAAGTGCCGCGAAGCACAAGTGCGTTGCCCTACTCGCTTCGCTCATTACGTCTTGCCATAAACGATGTGCGGGAGCGGCCGGCGAACCCAACTGTTCGGCGGGTTTCGCTTCGCTCAACCCACCCTACATTTGAATTATTTAAGAGGCTCCCATAAATTAATTAGACTTTCCCTTTCTTCTCTGGACACGCAAGACCGCGCCACCCGGGCCAGGATGGATGGGCGCGGCCGTATTTCACTCGCGGGTGAACTGGTAGCTCGCCTTGCGGTCGGCGCGCGTGCAGGCAATTGCGTACTCGTCGCGCATCCGGCACTCGAGCGTATACCCTGGTTCTTGCCAGCCAGTGCGCGACTGCAGGTCGGCAGCACCGCTTTCCATCCCCGTCGGTTGCTCAAAGGGTCTCCACGAATCATGCGCGACGTTGTAGACGTAGCGCAACTCGAACCGGCCCTCACGCAGATCGAACTTCGAAAGTGTGGACTTCGCGATGTAAGTCAGACCGCGGCCACCCACGTTGCGGGTAAGCTCCTGTGAAAAGCACACCGCCTCGCCGCCGCCGCTTTGCAGACAGGCGGTGTGGGCCGACGGCAGGAAGTCCACGGAATAGCGCCCATGCTTCCATTTGCCAGCCAGCAACGCCTTCATCACGTCGATCGCCGGCGCTGGCGGTGGCTCCACAGGCGGCGCCTTGGCGACAGTTATGGCGGCGGGTGGTGGCGGTGCAGCCTCCACCGCGGGCGCGGCCACGATTGGCGGCAATGTTGGCTCTGGAATTTTCCGCGTGGCTGGCGGTGCGGGTGTTTTCTTTGCCGCCGCCGGCGCCGCAGTTGCATGCACTGGTGGTTTCTTAGTCACCGCGGCTGGCTTTTTCACAATTTCCAGCGCCGGTTTCTTTACCGATTCGCTGGTTGGAACAGGCATGGGAGCCGCCGCTTCGATCCGGGCCAGCTTCTGCTGGCGGCGTTCTTCGATTTTCTGTATGGCCAGCGGATGCCCGTTCTTAGCGGCCTGCTCGTACCAGTAGAAGGCGCTCTCCACGTTCTTGGCATTCGTGCCGAGACCGGTTTCGTAGCGATTCGCCACAACATATTGAGCGGTCGCGTCGCCCTCTTCGGCGAGCTTCAGATAAGACTCGAAAATAACCTGTTGAAGTTCTGCATCCTCGGCACGCGCGGCGGCCAACGGGATGCTGAGCAGAACCAGCAGCATCAGACGCAGTAATATAGAATCATCTTTAATTGTCATTTGAAAATCCGGGTGCGTCAGTGGTCGTGTTGCGGACAAGAACGCTCTTGTTTGTTTATAGGCCAGATTTGGCCGGTAATCAAAACCGGGAAGAGGCTGGCACGTGGCGCAAGAAAGGCCCTACGCACGAGTAGTTTCTCCGCTGGCCCAGGTCACGATACGGCCGGCGATTTGTTCGAGCGGCAGAATCTCGCTGACTCCCCGTAACCGCACTGCCTCGCCCGGCATTCCATAAACCACGCAGCTTTTCTCATCTTGCGCAATGGTATGCGCACCGGCCATTTTCATGGCGCAGAGTCCTTGGGCGCCATCACTGCCCATGCCAGTGAGGATGATTCCCAAAGAACGTACGCCCTTGCAGCGGGCGACGGAATCGAAGAGCACATTGACCGAGGGGCGATGCAGATTCACCTTCTCTCCCTCATAGACCTTGACGGCATAACCGCCATTGTCGCGCCAGAGCGCCATCTGATACCCGCCCGGGGCCAACAGCGCCACGCCCGGTGTCACGCGCTCGCCGTCTTTGGCCTCCCGCACCTCCAGCGCACACAGGCTGTTCAGGCGTTCGGCAAAAGAGGTGGTGAATTTTGGTGGCATGTGCTGAACGATGACAATGCCCGGCGTTTCGACGGGAAGTCGCGCCAGCACATCCGTGATGGCCTGGGTGCCGCCAGCGGAGGCGCCGATGGCGATGACGCCATGCTTGTTGGCGGTCGTGAGGCTGGGCGCGCCGGGAATGACGGTGCGCATTGGCGCCGGAACCGGTACCGGATGGACATGGGCCGTGGCCGCCGCACGCACCTTCGTGCGGATCTCGTCCATGAATTCGTCCGCCATGGTCTCACGGCCGGCCTTCTGCGGCTTGGTCACGAAATCGACAGCGCCCAGGTCCAGCGCACGCAACGTCGCCGCCGCCCCGCTCTTGGTGAGCGACGACACCATCACCACCGGCAGCGGATGCAGACGCATCAGCTTCTCCAGGAAGGTGATACCGTCCATGCCGGGCATCTCGACATCCAGCGTGAGCACGTCCGGCTTGAGCGTCTTGATCTTGTCACGCGCGATCAGCGGGTTGGCCGCCGTGCCCACCACTTCGATCTCCGGATCCTCGTTCAGCATGGCCGTCAACATCTGGCGCATGACGGCCGAGTCGTCAATGATAAGGACCTTTATTTTCCCATTTTTGTTCATCGGAAAATCCCGCGAGGCTCAGAAGAGCGTGACGTCGCCGTCGAGCTTCTGTTTCTTCAGGCTGATCAGGTAGACCATTTCTTCCTGTGCCGTGCGTTCGGCT
>CAYIQV010000059.1:0-8828 GCA_964365635.1 uncultured Acidiferrobacteraceae bacterium | reverse complement strand
GGATGGGGAGGTTCAGACTGTAAACATCGCGTCTGGCAGCCTCGATTAATACCTCGCTCTCGAACACAAAGCCATAGGTTGTGCTCACGCGCAATTTTGGATTCCGCAACAGACTCGCAGGGTATAAACGGAAGCCGGATTGACTGTCCTTGATGTAGTAGCCGGCGGCCCAAGATATCCAGAAATTCGCCACCCGGTTGGCGTAATAACGTCGGGTGGGAATCGCGCGTCTGTCGGCCAAGCGCGAACCAATAATAATATGGTCAGGATATTTGTCCGCCATTTCCAGAAAACGCGGAATATCCTCAGGCTCATGCTGACCATCGGCATCTAGGGAAATCACAGCGGCTACACCATGATTCATAGCATGTTGCATACCACGCCATAAGCTCGCCGCCTTTCCACGATTCCTGTCGTTCCTCAGCAAGACAACAGGCAGATCGGCTATTGCATCGGCGGTGCCGTCAATAGAACCATCGTCGATAACGATGACATGCTGGCATTGCGCCAAGGCTCTCTGCGCTACCTCACGAATCGTTTTCAATTCGTTATAGGCCGGGATAATGATGGCATAGTTATTCATGTCATGCCTCCGTTGATTGGAATCACTTGCCCCGTGATGTAAGCCGCCTCGGGTGTGGCAAGAAAGCCAACCAAGTGCGCGACATCTTCCGGCGTGCCTGCGCGCTTCAACGGAACGATTCTGGCGACATCATCATCGCTGAACACATTTTCGATCATTGCAGACTTGATTATGCCAGGAGCGACTACATTTACCGTTACACCGCGCGAAGCAACTTCTATCGCCAGTGATTTTGTCGCGCCATGCAAACCTGCCTTGGCCGCCGCATAATTAGTTTGGCCTCGATTCCCCATCATCGCCGCGACCGAAGAGACGCTGATAATTCGCCCCCAGCGGGTGCGGAGCATCGGCAACAACAGCGGCTGGGTAACATTGAAAAAACCGTGCAGCGACACATCGATCACACGCCGCCATTGATCAACGCTCATGCCCGCCATCGTGGCATCATCGTGAATACCAGCGTTATTCACCAGTACTTGGATCGGCCCGTTTTCGAGCAGCTTCTCGATAGATTTCTGGACCGTGGCAACATCCGTTACGTCAAAGACGATAGTCTCCGCGGAACCGCCCTGTTGGCGGATATCGGCGGCGACACTCTCCGCCTGCGCCAAGCCATTCCAACCATGCACAATCACATGCAGGCCATCGTCAGCCAAGCGACGACAGATGGCGCCGCCAATGGCACCACTACCACCAGTAACCAGAGCACGTTTCACATGCCCTTCTCTTTCTGAAACAAAGATACAGTAATCCGTCCGGACAATAGCATTTCATTCCGAGCCGATACAACAAACCTATAGATCAAACCTTCGGCATTTCCCATCAATCGCCTAGCCTCGACGGCCAATGAAGCATCCTGATCGTCCAGATAGGGAACGGCTAGCTTCAAATCACGTACACTCACAAGATAGCCAGCAGCGGTGGGGCTTGCAGACAGCAGCGCGCCGTGCAACGCCATGGCCTGCGCGCCATACTCAATACCGCACACAGCACGAAGACGGCCGTCGCTACGCAAAGGATTTTCATTCGAAAGGTGACTGCGTGACGAACATACAATATGCGTCGCATCCCAAGACATAACTTCATCAAGCAAACACATGCTGC
Organism: uncultured Acidiferrobacteraceae bacterium; assembly: GCA_964365635.1. GTDB lineage: Bacteria > Pseudomonadota > Gammaproteobacteria > Acidiferrobacterales > Sulfurifustaceae > Sulfuricaulis. Next base: position 7,141 of record CAYIQV010000059.1, on the reverse strand, counting down.
CCTGATGCGGGATCAGGGAACAGATGTCACTTTTTCCCAAAGACACGATCTTATCTTCTCCCAAGTCATTGGAGTAAATTACCTGGCGCAAGCATGCCCGGTGCTGGCCTGGCAAGCAACACCGGTGGGTTCGTTCGAAACAATGCCACGCGCTCGACATCACCCGTCGCGTCATAAAACGGCTTTTCTGCCGGCTGCAGCCCGGCCTTTACCGCCTCTTCAGTCAGAATATGCAGATACTCCGTCAGTCTGGATGCGGTAAAGGTGTTCACATCATGGAATCCCGCCACAACGGGGAAAACATCCCCCACCTGCTGGAATTCACCACGCGCAATAGCGTCGCGAACAGCGCGCAACTCGGATTGAATGTGGCTCCGGCGGCGCAAACTTATATTGAAGACATGAATCACGCCGTCGTTCGCCTTCACATCCGCCAACAGCATACGCAAGTTATTTGCGGCATAGGTCATTCGGGTCTGATCCGTGTATGCCCAGAAGGTTGGGCGAACAAGGGCTGGGTCATGTCCCGTAATGCTGCGAATATCGGCGATGCCATCCTGGAGAGACTGATGCAGTTCGGCGCTGGACATCCAGATATGGGCGACATGACCGCGGGGTGAAGCACTGTGCAGTCCCAACACATGACCGGCTTCATGGGTCCGGCGCATGACGGCCTTGCCGAGTTCGGTGCCGCCGCCATTAGAGTTTCTGGTCTGGACAAAGAAGATAGCCTTGATCTCTGGCTGCACATCGTTGACGGACAGTTGGTTCAGGATGGAAAGCGTCGGGTTATTGGGAGTGCTTATGCTAGGCCCATCGTCAAAGGTCAGCAGAAATCGGATTCTCGCAGCAGGCACAGGCGCGGTTTCATTGGCAAAAGGCAGGTACTGACATGCTGAGGCGGATAACGCCAGCCACACGACTACAACAGCGCGCCAGCGTAACCATCCACACATCTTGGATCCCCTTCCCTGTACTCACAATCACTAGGCTCACGCTGTCATCTAAGACATAATTTTCAGCTTAACAGATTATGCCTAGTCAAGCCGACGCTCCCGAATCTAGGCAGCTTAGATATACAGACATCACTAGTTATCGAAACTTAAATTATTAAAGCCAAAATATACTTGGCTACTCAATATAAGGGTGCATTACTTCGCTAGAAGCTTTCCCTTTTCAGTATCAAATTCTTTTTGGGTGAGCGAACCATTATCAAGTAAATTCTTTAGTTTTAATAGCTCATCATATTTGCTCAATGATTTTGTCTCAGGGGCGACCATGCAAACAAAGATCACTTCTAGCTTAGGAAAGTTTCCAGGCAAAAAGACTGTTGTTGAAGCAGTTTCAGAAACTGTTTCAACAACCTTATCCTGTCGTTTACAAAAATCATTAGCCCTTTTTAAAAGGCTCTGTCGAATCGATTCTTTACTAACAAAACCAGTAGAAGCTTGATGAAATATTCGATATTTTGTTAAGGATTTATACTTTTCATTAGAGCTATAGTCATAGTTTATGACCGGCTGATAGCTATGTTCAGTAAAGTAAGATTTACTTTTCTCTGCATCTTGTATTGGAGAGGCGATAGAACAACCTAGCAGATGCATAAAAGGAAGAAGTGTAAGCACCATTAATAGTATTTTTTTCATTGCCCATACCTTAAAGTGAGTTAAAAACGTACACTGACTTAGAAACAAGTGCAAGAACTTGGCTGATTGGGAACCTATCGGCCCTGTGGCCACGAGCTGAATAGTTATATCTGTTGCCATCAGAGTTCAGCATGCGACTGCCCTTTGGTTCAGGCAGCACGCATTTCAAGCGAGCGGCGTTACTATCAGCTGTATTTTATTTTCACCAAAATAATCAAGACAGATAGTATCGGATTGACGACATGCAATAGTCTTCAGCAACGGCAAAACTCTACCTGCCGGATTACCACAACGCAAACGCTCCAGATTTTCGTCCTCCATCCGGGTGACAAGCCCTGTACCCGAGGTTGTCATCTCCACACCAAGCTCCGCCAGGCTCTTCCCCGATTGCCTTGGTGACAGCAATAAACCCACGCTAAAAGCGACACTCACCGGCCGCTTGGCCTGGAGCGGTGGCGGTGGCGGCCAATCATAGGTCACAAGCAACACTGGCTGACGTTCCGCGGCAATCTGGGCGATTGATTCAATCAGGCCCGCAGCAAAGGTGAAATCATGGCAGGAGAGACTGGTTGAGGGCTTTTGTGAACCGCTGGCGATACTCCAGTAGCCGGCTGCGGCATTGAATACGGAATTGTGAAAGCGGGTAGGCGACACCTGTCGCTCTGGCAGGGCAAGCGCCGTACACAAGTCATGAACGATGTCCATATCGCCGCTACAGGATGCAAACACGGTCGCCACATCCTTTGGATTGATGGCTGCGCTCTCGCTGGCTTCCTGTGCCGTCTGTATCGCCAGCAGAATGGTATTGCTGCTGCGGCGCCGCTCCGTGGGCGGCAATACGCTTGGCGCGGGACGAGGCAACGGCACTGCCTCATAGCTCTTGTCGCCGGACAGAACCTGCTGCGCGGCGGACCAGCCGGCAAGCCCGGGCGCCCATATGCCGATACCATCCACATACATCTTCATTTTCACGGCAGGGTTCCAAAAATCAGACTGCAATTATTGCCACCGAACCCGAATGAGTTGCTCAACACACGAGCAACTGGCTGCGTCCTGTTGTCCAGGATAATTTGACTGCGAAGACCATGATCCACTTCCTTCGTGTTGAGGCTGCCGGGCATGAAACCATGTTGCAAACCAAGGCAGGCAATGATGGCCTCGGTAATCCCAGCGGCGCCGAGAGTGTGTCCGGTCCAGCCTTTCGTAGAGCTGCATGGAATGCCATTGCCGAACAGGCGGCTTACCGCAAGATCCTCAACAGCATCATTTGCCTTGCTGGCGGTTCCATGCAAATTGATGTAGTCAATGTCTTCTGGCGAGAGGCCCGCGCTGGCCAATGCCTGCTGCATTGCCGCCATCGCGCCCGCCCCTTCGGGATGCGGCGAAGACATGTGATAAGCGTCGCTGCTCTCGCCATAACCCAGCAGGGCTGGCGCATGACTGCGCGAACCTGAATCCGGCCACTCCAGCAACGCGTAACCTGCCGCCTCACCGATAGATATCCCCGCCCGGTTCACATCGGCCGGGCGGCACGGTTCGCTCGCCACAAGCTCAAGCGATGAAAAACCATAGAGCGTGGTGGCACAGAGACTGTCGACGCCACCGACCACCGCCGCATCGCAAAGGCCCATTGTCATCAGCCGGTGCGCACTGGCGAATGCTTTGGCGCTGGAGGAACAGGCGGTGGAAACAACATAGGCCGGTCCGGTCAATTGCAGGACGCGACACACAAAATCGCCTGCTGAGAAAATATTATGTGTGTACTGGTATTTGTACCAACCCGGCAGATCGCCGTTGACAGCATCGCGTGAACGATAGGCAGTTTCTGTTTGCAACACACCTGATGTGCTGGTCCCGAGAATTACCGCGATACGCCCTGCGCCATAACGGTCTCGTGCAACCGCAACCGCTTGCAGGAATCCGTCATGTTGCAGGCCCAGATAGGCCAATCGGTTATTGCGGCAATCGTAGTCGGCCAGATCCGAAGGCAGCTTAACATCATCCAGCCCTGCTACCTCTCCCACATAAGTATCGAGGTCCGCGAAAGATAGATGGCACGGCCGCAGTCCCGATTGACGGTTGCGCAGCGCATTGTAAGTAGCGGCATTGCCGCGACCGAGCGCGTTCACCACCGTAAAGGCGGAAAGCAACAGAGGCTTCATCATTGACTAATCGATAAGCGGCGGTTCATTACATACCGCAAATATTTTATGTTGATACGCTTAATCTATCTGAACAGCGAGGATACATAGTCTCCAACGGGTTTTGGTAGCAGGTCCTGGGGATGGTCTCCACCAAATGTCGCCAACCCGCTTTTCCCTTTTACTATCGCTGAATTAACTACTCGACCTGTGTTCGTATCAACTACCGTAACCTTTACGGAAACTCGGTCTGGTATCGCAGACCACTCCGTCGCACGATCTTCCCACTCAAGGATGGCGGGAAAGATAAGATAGTTATAACCCTCTTTCTTAGCCCGATCTAAGCTCTCTTTATAATCTTCATATGCTTGCGCTGTAACAACTTGGGAAAGATATTTCGAGAACGCGGCTAAAATAACCTGCGCCGTGTTCTGTCCAGATCCTTTGTAAGTAGTGCCTCCGTATACCCCGTCTCTCGGAATTGCAACATATGCAGAGGCATTACGATTGAGAAGCACTTTTCCGCCTTCGCTACCCCTCAATAATTCATGTGTGTCTGCACATCCGATAAGGACCGCGCTGATAATAATTATGCATAATAATTTCATTAGGCTACCCACTTTAAGTTATTATCTTGAGCTTATCTGTCGACTTGTCCTGAAAGCAGCGGCTAACACCAAACAGAGCGCCGACCCCAATGCCACGGTAGTACCAATCGCCGAAAGCACCGGGATACGCGACAGCGCCAGAACACCGAATACCGATATGGTGGTGCCGCTGCATAGCAGGACAGACAATACCGTGCGACGCCACTCATCCGTGTCGGCGTGACGGCTGTTGAAGAACAATCCGTATCCAACACCCAGTCCCGCCACCAGCAACAACGCCACCAGATGAAACAGCGACAGCGCTTGCCCCAGAACAAGCAAGATGGCACATACCATCAGCACAGCTGCTGCGACCGGCACCACCACCTTTGTCACGTCTCTCAGGGAACGCGTGCCTGCAAACAATACCAGCAGTATTGCCGCGGCACCAAGACCCCATAATTTCAGCGCCTGAGTGCGATAATTCTGCACGAGCTGGTCCGATTCGTCCTTCAGATCCAGATAGAATGCCTTGTTGTCCGGAGTGTCAGCCACCACCTTCTGAAGACGAGCACCGTCCTCCACACCGCGCAAGAAAATCACCGAGGCCCACCCCTTGCCACGCGGAAACAGCAATCTCTCCATGCGGAAACCAAACACCGTCCCATGAAAATCCTTCAGCTCAAGAGGCGTCTGGGTCTTGGCTGACTTCGTGTCTTGCAGAAACGGGGAAAATATTCCTTGTTTGAAAGGCATTCCGCTTGTTGCCGATTGGAGGTTACGCGCGAGCGTTGTCTGGCCCGGCAAAGATTCCTGCCGCATGCGCTGCAGTCTGCTGCTCGGTAAATAGCGGCATACTGGATCAAACCCTGCCATTTCTTTCTGATTCACCAGCAGTTGAAGCCGCGGAACCAGCTGTTCACACTGCTCCAGCACCTCTTGCTCCGTGCCGGCATTGATGACGATGAGCTGACGCACATCGGGCGCACCCAACTGGGTTCTGAGTTCCTGATCAAGCCGTTTGCTGGCTTCGGGAACCGGACTGAGTGAGGCCAGATCGTCCTGCCACAGGTGACCCTGCCTCATGAATAAAATCACGGGTGCCACGATCAAACCCGCAAACAATACATAGCGCCACCGGTGGGGATAATCCATCAGCACATCAACTTTTCTGGACATGGAAGTCATGGCACGCGATGACATGCCGCGCTTCATAAGAAGCGGTAATACCCAGCGGGTCGTCATCGCCGCCACCAGCAAGCCGGTTACCGCAAACAAACCCAACTGCCCCAGCCCTGGGAAATCCGAGAACAGCATCGCGAAATATCCCATCACCATGGTCGCAACGGCCAACCGCAGTAGGGGCCAGATACGCTTCATGACAGCTTCCGCGGATTCAGACGAATGCATGCGCGCAATCAGGTACGTGGGGTAATCCACGGCGACCCCGATCAGGGTCATGCCAAATGCCAGAGTGATGCCATGGATATAACCGAATACCAGACTGACTGTCACCACTGCCGCCAGTATTCCAGCAGCAAGGGGAAGCGCGGACAACAACAGAAACCAGACCGACCGGTAGACAAACCATAACAGCGCAACTACCAGTGCGGTACTGAACAGGGACAGCCACCATATCTCCTGACTGATGGCGTCGCGCGATTCCTTGGCGAACACTGCCGGGCCGGTGAGAACAAGCCGGGCCTTGCCCTTCACGGAAGATGCGAAGGTACGATGAATCTCATCGATCACAACCTGTTGCCGGTCAAGATCAAACCCGGGCGCTTTGGTCTCGACCACCAGCAATGCGCGGCGCCCATCCGCAGAAAACCAGACCCCGTCTTCGGATCGTGGGCCATCGGGCACCTGCCACTGCTCCAGCACCCGAAGAAACTCACCGGTCGGATCGGCCGGCAACCAGCGCTTCTCCATTATTCCCGCCGATGACATCAGCCGGTTCAGGCTCTGCTCCAGCGCCTGACGGATGGATGCAACCGTAAAGTGGTTTGCATCGACACCGGGACTCAGAAGATAGCGATGCCGCATCAGCAGTTCCTGGTCGGCATCGGTCCACAACGCCTCGCCATTCGCCACATACGAAAACAGATCGCTGCGTTTCAGTTTGCCGGCGACTTCCTTGCTGACATCAGCGAGCACTGCCATCGAATCGTTTTCAATGCCCAGCAGAATCAGACGGGCGACCGCGCCTTCACGCAGTTGATCGATAAGAAACGCCTGCTGGGGAGTCGCCGCCTCGGGCAGAAACATGGACATGTCTGTCCGCACCTGCGTCCGGGTTGCCGCCACAACGATACAGCCGACGAACAGGACCAGCCATAAGGCGATGATAATTCGCTGACGGGTTTTCAAGGAGTTTCCGGGATGATGGTCATTACCGAACGGTCGCCGTTCTTTTCAAGAATCTCAATGGTATTGATCTGGCCTTCCTTGCCCTGTATCCGGATCATCCGGACCATGGCCTTCATGGATTTCTCCAAGGGTTCGAGGTCCATGGACCACTGGTCACGCACGCCTTGTAACTTGATGGTGTAAAACCGTTGTAGCGTTCCCGCATTCCCGGCCAGCGTGCCGCGCAGCCCTTCGACAAAGGCCCACATGGCTGGATAACGCTGCAAGACAAATTGTCGGGACTTCCCCTTGCCGGGCTGCTCGATCAGCAGAGTGTCCTGCACTATAAGGTATCGCTCTTCCTGTGGCTTCAGTACATGTTTCTCCAGACGGTCAGGGGCACGAAATTCAAGCAGTC
>CAYIQV010000058.1:0-8848 GCA_964365635.1 uncultured Acidiferrobacteraceae bacterium | reverse complement strand
CCCTTCCTTGACCAGGGTCTGCTTGAACCAGTCCAGGAGGCCAGCCCAGAATGGCGCATGCACCAGGATAATGGGCATGCGCGTGCTCTTGCCGGTCTGGATCAGGGTCAGCGCTTCGACCAGCTCATCCATCGTGCCGAAGCCGCCGGGCATGCAAACGTAGGCCTTGGCGTATTTGATGAACATGACCTTGCGCGCGAAGAAGTGCTGGAAGGTCAGGGTGATGTTCTGGTGCGGATTGGAATGTTGCTCGTGCGGCAGGCGGATATTGAGGCCGATGCTCGGCGACTTGCCGGCATAGGCGCCCTTGTTGGCCGCCTCCATCAGCCCCGGCCCGCCGCCGCTGACCACCGAGAAACCGGCGTCGGAAAGTTTGCGCGCGACTTCCTCGGTCAGGGCATAATAGGGATTACCGGGCTGGATGCGCGCGGAGCCGAAGATGCTGACCGAGGGTTGAATCTGGGACAGGCGTTCGAAGCCCGCGACAAATTCAGCCATGATCTGGAAGATCTTCCAGGATTCGCGCGACATGGTGCCCGAAGGCGCGATTTCCACCCGGAACTGGGAGTCCGCCCCGTTGGGCTTAGGCAGGGGCGGGATTTTGTCATTCACATTTCTGTCGTTCATTGTAAGGAAGCCCTACTTCGTTCGTCCTGTCATAAGATGATTTTTAGCACAAAAACCTCAAGGCCGGCTGACCGCGCGCACCGGTTGTTCATATCATGACCCGGAAAACCCCGAATTCGGAAACGACCCCGGCGAAAACGCTGGTCAGCGGTGACAAGGACAAGCTTTTAGTCCTCGTGGACGGCTCATCTTATCTGTACCGCGCGTTTCACGCCATGCCCTCCCTGACCAATTCGCGCGGCGAGCCGACCGGCGCGGTGTACGGGGTGGTCAACATGCTGCGCCGCCTGCTCGCCGATTACGCGCCGCGCTATATCGCCGTCGTGTTCGACGCCAAGGGCCGGACCTTTCGCGACGATATCTACGCCGAATACAAAGCCAATCGCCCGCCCATGCCGGATGAGCTGAGTGCGCAGATTGTGTCGCTGCATGAGATTGTCCGCGCCCTCGGTTTGCCGCTGCTCCAGATCCAGGGCGTCGAGGCCGACGACGTCATCGGCACGCTGGCGCAACAGGCCGCCGCCGATGGTCTCGATACGCTGATCTCCACCGGCGACAAGGACATGGCCCAGCTTGTGAACGCGCAGGTGCATCTGGTCGATACCATGAAAGACGTGGTCTATGATCGCGAGGCGGTGATCGCCAAGTTCGGTGTGCCGCCGGAGCGGATCATCGATTACCTCACGCTCGTGGGCGATACCTCGGACAATATCCCCGGCGTGCCCGGAATCGGACCCAAGACCGCGGCCAAGCTGCTGCAAGAGCACGGCTCGCTGGATAATCTCGTGGCGCACGCCGCCGACATCGTCGGCAAGGTGGGCGAGAATCTGCGCGCCGCGCTGTCGCATCTGCCGATGTCGCGCCGGCTCGCCACCATCCACTGCGACGTGACGCTTCCTCAAAAGCCGCTGGACCTGCAGCCCGCCGCGCCGGACGAAACGAAACTGCGCGAGCTCTACTCGCGTCTCGAATTCAAGGGCTGGCTCGCCGATCTTGGCGGCACCAACCGGCCCGTTTCCGTGGCCGAGAGCGCCGCGGTGAGCGCGGGTTATGAAACCATCCTCGATGAAACAACGCTCGATGCCTGGATCGCGCGGCTGCGTGCGGCGGGCCAATTCGCTTTCGATACCGAAACCACGAGCCTCGATGCCATGGTCGCGGAGATCGTCGGCGTGTCCTTTGCTGAACGCTCCGGCATGGCGGCCTATGTGCCGCTCGCGCATGCATATCCCGGCGCACCGGCGCAGCTTGATCGCGATGTGGTGCTAAAAAAATTAAAGCCGCTGCTCGAAGACCCGACGCTCCTGAAAATCGGCCAGAACCTGAAGTACGACATGAACGTGCTGATGAATTACGGCATCGAACTTGCCGGCATCCGCTACGACACCATGCTCGAATCCTATGTGCTCGATTCCACCGCCTCGCGTCACGACATGGACAGCCTCGCGCTCAAGTATCTCGGCTACAAAACGTTGAAATACGAGGATGTCACCGGCAAGGGCAAGAACCAGATCAACTTCAGCGAGGTGCCCATCGAGCAGGCCTCGGCCTACGCGGCCGAAGACGCGGACATCACCTTGCGCCTGCATGAAACCCTGTGGCCGCGCTTGTCTGGCTTCGAACGCCTGACAAAATTGTTCGATGAAATCGAAATGCCGCTGGTGCCGGTGATTTCACGCATCGAGCGCCACGGGGTCCGCATCGACGTGGGTATGTTGCGCAACCAGAGTCAGGAATTGGCCCAGCGCCTGCAGGAGGTCGAGCAGGAGGCCTATGCGGCGGCGGGCCAGCCGTTCAACATGGCCTCGCCCAAGCAGATTCAGGAGATTTTGTACGGCCAGCACAAGTTGCCGGTGTTGAAAAAAACACCCACGGGCCAGCCGTCCACGGCCGAGGAAGTGCTGGCGGAACTTTCCCTCGACTACCCGTTGCCGCGCATGATTCTGGAGTACCGCAGCCTCTCCAAACTGAAGTCGACCTACACCGACAAGTTGCCGGAGATGATCAATCCCAAAACCGGACGCGTACACACTTCTTACCATCAGGCCGTGGCCGCGACCGGACGCCTGTCTTCCACCGAGCCCAATCTGCAAAACATCCCGGTGCGCACGGCGGAAGGCCGGCGCATCCGCCAGGCCTTCATCGCCGAGCCGGGCAACAAGATTATTTCGGCGGACTATTCGCAGATCGAGTTGCGCATCATGGCGCATCTTTCGGGCGATGCCGGATTGCAGAAGGCGTTTGCGCAGAACATGGATGTGCACCGGGCCACCGCCGCCGAAGTGTTCGGTGTCGCGCCCGATCTCGTCAGCGACGAAATGCGGCGCAACGCCAAGGCCATCAACTTCGGTCTCATCTATGGCATGTCCGCGTTTGGGCTGGCGAAGCAGTTGCGCATCGACCGCGCGGCGGCGCAGGAATATGTCGAACGTTACTTCGCGCGTTATCCGGGAGTGCGCGACTTCATGGAGCGCACGCGCGAACTCGCGCGCCGCCAGGGTTATGTCGAGACGCTGTTCGGACGAAGGCTGCATCTGCCCGAGATCAACGCCAGCAACATGGTGCGGCGTCAGGCGGCCGAGCGCGCCGCGATCAACGCCCCCATGCAGGGCACGGCCGCCGACCTGATCAAGCGCGCCATGCTGGTGGCGGACGCCTGGATTGCGCGCGAGCGTCCGCGCGTGAGAATGATCATGCAGGTGCACGATGAACTCGTGTTCGAAGTGGCCGAGGGTGACGTGGCTTCGGCCAAGGAGACTATCCGGCGCAGCATGGTCGAAGTGGCCACGCTCGATGTGCCGCTGGTGGTGGATGTGGGTGTGGGTCAGAACTGGGACGAAGCGCACTGAAACTACACTTAATGAACCTCTGATTTATTAATTTCTGACGCAAAGACGCAAAGATTTTTTCATTTATTTTTCCGAGCTTTTCTTTGCGCCTTCGCGTGTTTGCGTTAAATAATCATAAGTAGAAATAACGCGGATACGCGCTCACAAAAACACGTGTAAAAAATGTGGGAAGCTTTGTTAAAGATGATTTCAGATTGAACATTTCTGAAATCATCAGGTCTATAATGGGCGTCCCCGTTCTACCTCCCTGAACGGGGGAGTTCCGGATCCAAGATCCGGGACGCATTAGGCCCCGGATAACTCTCCCCTTGTTTCCGGGGTTTTTTTTGTCCCGGATAAAGCGGCTCCCGTTTTTCACCCGGATTTGACCCTTTAAATTGACCCGGAGGCGGGGTCTTGGTATATAAGCCGGCCTTACTTTAGTGATTTTCCGGCGCTTGGCCGGGTTTTTAGTCGTTTTCCAGTTGGGGGAAAGAATGAAGAAACATCTGCTGTCCGTTGCCATGATCGCCGGCTTTTCGGGTCTGTGGTTTCTATCCATTGCGTCGGCCGAGGCAGCGGGTGGCAATGCTGCGGCGGGTAAGGCCAAAGCAGGGATGTGCGCCGGTTGTCACGGGGTCGATGGTAATGGCGGAGCCGATCCCCTCTGGCCCAAACTCGCCAGCCAGGACGCCGACTACGTCGCCAAGCAATTGGCCGATTTCAAATCCGGCGCGCGCAAGGACCCCATCATGGCGGGCATGGCCGCGCCGCTGTCGCCGGCAGACATGAAAAATATCGGCGCCTATTATGCGAGTCTGAAGATCAAGACCGGTGCCGCCAGGAACAAGGAACTGGCCAAGGCCGGCGAGCATCTTTATCGCGGCGGCAACGTCAAGATGGGCGTATCCGCCTGCATGAGCTGCCATGGGCCCTCGGGCCACGGTGTTCCCCCGCGTTTCCCCCGGGTCTCCGGCCAAAGCGCGGCGTATACCCAGAAACAGCTGCTGGCTTTCAAATCCGGCGCGCGCGCCAATGACGGGGACACCATGACGCGTATCGTCTTCCGTATGTCCGAGGCCGAGATCAAGGCCGTATCGGAATATATGGCCGGTTTGCACTGACCGGTCCCCTAAGTCCTTCTATCTGAAAGTAAAATCCGGCTGATTCGGTTTTGGCACGGCAGGGCCTCCTGCCGTGTTGTGACACCCGCCGGCTTTTGTTTTACCAAGCAGGCCCCTAAGTGACGTAACGCGCCTACGGCCATCGAAACATTAACTCCAATATTTCAATAGGTTAGTAAATTCCATCGCGTGGCATGAGTATTGCTCTTTATCTGAGTGAACAGATACGAGAACCCGATTGAAGACGTTACTGCGGGTTCCGAAAGTCCGAAAGGGCAAGAGGAGTAAACCATGCTAAGCCACATCGTCAACCTGGTAAAAGACTACGAGCACATTCACGGTGCGCGGCCGAATCTGGTTTACATGAACGAAACCCATTACGGCTACCTGCGCGAAGAACTGCCGGGCGTTCGCGATCACGACAACCTGATCGCCATCCTGGGTGTGGATATCGCGCTTTCCGACGAGGCCATCCGTCCGCAGGTCGCCACGGTCCGGTTCGCTTCGGAGAACATACTGGTTAGCTGACAAGAATTGCTGTGCGGGGTGCACGCGCGGGCCGGGAAACCGGCCCGTTTTATTTCAGGGTTTTGAAAACCCGTTCCGCGCAGTCCAGCGTTTCCGCGATGTCCCGCTCGCTGTGGGCGGCCGAAACAAATCCCGCCTCGAACGCCGACGGCGCCAGGTACACGCCCGCGCGCAACATGCCGTGGAAGAATTTCCGGAAGCGCTCCACGTCGCAGGCCATGACCTGTGAAAAACGTTCGATCACCGGTTCCTGCGTGAAGTAAACCCCAAACATCCCGCCCACGGCGTGGGTCGAGAGTGGCACGCCCGTCTGGTGGGCACGCGCTTTCAGACCGTCCATGAGCGTGCGTGTTTTCAGCGTAAGCGCCTCGAAGAACCCCGGCCTGGAAAGTTCGTTGAGCATGGCCATGCCTGCCGCCATCGCCACCGGATTGCCGGACAGGGTTCCGGCCTGATACACCGGCCCCTCGGGGGCGATGCGGTTCATGATCTCGGCGCGCCCGCCGAATGCACCCACCGGCATGCCGCCGCCGATCACCTTGCCGAGCGTGGTGAGGTCGGGTTTGATTCCATACAGCGTCTGGGCGCCGCCCAAGGCCACGCGAAAACCGGTCATGACTTCGTCGAAAATCAGCACCGCACCATGTTGCGTGCATACCTCGCGCAGTGTTTCTAGAAATCCTTTCACCGGTGGCACGCAGTTCATGTTGCCCGCGACCGGCTCGACAATCACGCAGGCGATCTCCTTGCCTTGCTTGGCGAAGAGCTCACGCACCTGATCGCCGTTGTTGTAGTCGAGTGTCAGCGTGTGCGCCGCGAGGTCGGCGGGTACGCCGGGTGAGGTCGGCACACCGAGCGTCAACGCGCCCGAGCCGGCCTTCACCAGCAGCGAATCGGCGTGGCCGTGATAGCAGCCCTCGAACTTGAGAATCTTGTCGCGCCCGGTGAAGCCGCGCGCCAGGCGGATCGCGCTCATGGTCGCCTCGGTGCCGGAGCTGACGAGACGCACCTTCTCGATCGACGGCACCAGCCGGCAGACCAGTTCCGCAATCTCGACCTCGACGCGCGTAGGCGCGCCGAAACTCAGGCCGCGCTCGCTGGCTTCTTTCACCGCCTGCAATACCTTGGGGTGGGCGTGGCCCAGAATCATCGGCCCCCAGGAGCCGACGTAATCGATGTATTTGTTGCCGTCCTCGTCCCACAGGTACGCGCCCTGACCGCGGGCAATAAACACCGGATCGCCACCGACGCCCTTGAAGGCGCGCACCGGCGAATTGACGCCGCCGGGGATGCGCTCTTTGGCGCGCTGGAACAGGGCGGCGGAACGGGTAGTGACGTATTTCGAGTTCATGATGTCATTTCACAAAAAGTTGAGCGTAACGGCTGGCGGCGGCACGGATATCAGCTTGGCCACGCGGCCCAGACGCGCTCCCGCGCGGGCCTGGACTTGTACTTCCCTGTACATCGGCGAATACCCCCTCGATAACCGCCAAGGCATCAGCCCCGGCCGCGAGCAACGAGGCGCCATTTTCCGGTGTAATGCCGCCAATGGCAACGATGGGAATATGCAGTTTCTTTTTCGCCTCGCGCAGCAAGGAAGGCTCGGCCTGCACGGCCTGGGGTTTGGTGCGCGAGGGGAAGAACCGGCCGAAGGCGACGTAATCCGCGCCCTCGTTTTCGGCCTTGAGCGCGCGCGCCAGCTCGTTGTAGCAGGACACGCCGATGATCGCCCGCGGGCCCAGCACGGCGCGCGCCTGCGCCAGCGGCATGTCGTCGCGGCCCAGATGCACGCCGTCGGCCCCGGATTCTTTGGCCAGCGCCACGTCATCATTGACGAGGAACAACACACCATGTTGCCGGCACAGCGCCGCGATTTTTTTTGCCTGCGTCAAACGCGTGGGTGCGTCGTGGGTTTTATCCCGATACTGAATAATGCGCGCACCGCCCGCAATGGCGTCGCTCACGGCTGGCAACAGACGCGCGTCGTCGAGGTATCGGGTGTCGGCGATGGCGTAAAGTCCGGTTAGGCGTGATGGGCTGTTCATTTTTTGACCACTCAAATTATGCCGCGTAGTATGCCAGCATATATTGAGCGTCCCCTTTTCTCTGTGTGATCATGTAGAGATTCACTTTTTTGGGTTTCTTTTCCTGGAATACCACCTGTCGCCTGCTGTCTTCAAGGCACGAACAACCTGATCTTCTGCAAGCGCTAACACTTCACCTTGGGCCTTCAGAGACATATTCGCAAGTACTGCAGCCGCTCTTGGTGAGTAAAACAATATTTCCGGTTTTACGCCAAGAGCCTCTGCAACGAGCTTGACTGTGTCGTGCGTAAAACCATTATTGTTTTCTAGTCGTCTGATTGTTGTGTGGTTGAGTGGTTCACCACTCTTCTTTAGGCATCTTGAGGCAAGCTCTCGCATAGAGATATCGAATTTCTCTGTGCGCAAGGACTGGACGGTTATGCCGGGAACATCCTCATTAGAATATTGGTACACACTTGGTCTTTGCATTGGAATCGCTCCATTAGTTAAGTGATGGCCTAATCTAGGCCTGGTTGGGTATTTCGAGTTGGTGCAATCAATACCACTAAGTGGCAAAGAAAGCAACACTATATTTACAACGCGGTACGGTGCAATAGAACCTGTAGGTTGGGCTGAGCAGCCTGCGTAGGATGGGTTGAGGCCGCTCTCGCGCATCCCTGCGCTCCACGGCACTCGGGCATCCTGCCCATCGCCTGTCTTGATACGATACGTCGATGACAAACTATCGGCGCAACTTCCTCGATGGCGGAAGCTATTTCTTCACCGTCAATCTTGCCGAACGGCGTTCACGGTTGTTGACCGACCACATTGGATTGCTCTGCGCCGGAGCTTATTCGTTATGCCGCAACGATGGGCTTGGTTGACATATCATATTTAGTATAGCCATAATATGGTATGTGGCGCATCGAAGAGCACCGCCGGGTGGATAAACAGGCTGGGGCGGTCCCGAAAGATATTCTCAAGCGATATGAAAAGTGGAAGGACATCGCGGAAATATCCGGCCCGCCCGGGCTCCGTCTGATCAGGGGGTTTCGTGACGAAGCCCTTTCAGGCGAGTGGCGAGGTTACCGATCCTGTCGGCTCGGACTTCAGTGGCGCGTCATCTACCGCGTGGTTGCCGAGAAGCTGCTTTTCCAGGTCGCATCGATCACCGCGCATGACTACCGGAGGCCGTAAATGAAAGAGTATCGTCCCGCCAAGAAGCGCATTACCGTCTCGGTCGGTGAGTCCGTGCGCATTCTTCGTGAACTTCAGGAACTGAGCCAGAGCCGGTTGGCCCGTCTTACCGGCATTCCCCAAGCCACCATTTCGGCCATTGAGAACGATCGGGTTCGTCTGGGTGTCGAGCGCGCCAAAGTTCTCGCCCGGGCGCTTAAGTGTCATCCCGGGGTGCTGGTATTCCCCGGCTGGCAACTGCCCGACAAAGCGGCGGCCTGATCGCGTCTGTTCTGTTAGTCATCATCCTACGGGGAACATTGCTTGCGCTGAAATAAAGGGGAGGCCTCAAACTGGCCCAGACTTTATTCGCTGAAATCCAGCCCGGCAATGATGCGGTTCAGATCCCCCTGGGGACCCGTTTCATTTTGCACTTGGTTATTGCCGCCAGCGCGCTCGCGTTGGCTGGCCTCTATCTTCTCGATGTAGGCCGCATTGCACTCCGTAATCGCCTTCTTGAGCATCTGAAAGTGGCCGGTGA
>CAYIQV010000057.1:0-8854 GCA_964365635.1 uncultured Acidiferrobacteraceae bacterium | reverse complement strand
ACAACACGCCGGGAAGCGCGTTGACCCGGGACATCATGTCCGCCACGACATGGCGTTGATCGCCTTCGATAGTTACCACGCAACGCCCTGCGGGACTTATGGCATGCACCTCTACTCCCGCGAGCGCTTCCATCTCGCCCTGTGCGACAGCGAGGTGTTTTGGATGGACCTGCACCACGACTCCAGCTATGTGCAGACAACCTCCTTGGCAATGTTTTTCTGATCCACAAATTCTTTTTGCATCTGATACATCGAGATCGCCCGTGTCGGGCAGGGTACGACACAGGCGCCACAACCGGTGCACTGAGCGGCATCCATCACAGGGGTCGCCGTCTGGCCTGACTTGAGGGGGAATGAGATGGCGCGTGCTTCACAGAACTCCTTGCACACAAGGCACACCACGCCCTGGTGAGCGAGGCAGTCATTATTGATCTGCGCCGTGATCGTCCAAGGCGTCTGTCCTCCCAAGGGGCGCTGCAACGCGCCCGTGGGGCAGGCTTCGGCGCAGCGTTTACAAAACGTGCATTCGCCGTTCAAAAAATCGATCTGGGGATAACGGTTAACAAGAGAGACGACATGGGTGGGGCAGGCTTCGGCGCAGCGGGCGCAACCGTCGCATTGCTGGAGAAACTGCTCTTCCGCCACAGCCCACGGCGGGCGCAACGCAGAACAGCGGCTACTGAAATCAGCACGCAGGAACTGTCGTCGACTGATCATCTTCCCTTATTCACCATGTGAGGGTTAATTTAAGAATTTAATAATGTTCTAATTCTTTCTCTCACAACCCCTTTGATCCTTGATGTTGGTCAACCTGCCAATGCGGACAATAAAACTTATTTCCCCCACAAACTTGATATAGATCAAGTCCTGGACACCCTTCACTAAAATACTAAGCCACGCTAGGGAAGCTCTGATTAAGTCTCCCGTTCGCCCTGAGCCTGTCGAAGGGTGAACGGGGAATGTTGTAAATGACAGGCAATTCGTCCGTTCATGGTTCGACAGGCTCGCCACGAACGGACTTGATCAGAGGTTCCCTAGTGGCTCGTGCCTGATGAGCGGGTGATCTTGTTGTAGATGTTGTACTTGCCCGACGGCTTCTTCATCGGCAGGCGCTTGATCTCCTTGAACGTCTTGGCATCGTAGATCACCAATGCCCCGTCCATCTCCCAGACGCTCACCAGTGCGTACTTGCCATCGCGGGTGAATTCCACATGCGCCGCGGTTTTGCCCGGTGATGGCTTGAGTGTCCTGACGATCTCTAACTTGTTCTTGTCCAGAATCTGGATCGCGTCCTTGTTCGGGCTGAAGGAAGCGTCGATCCATGCGTACGGGGTGTTCTCGTGCGAGCGCATGAAAAATCCGGGACCCAGGGTTTCGATGCGCTTGATCACCTTCCAGGTCTTCATGTCCACAATGGACACGACGCCTTCCTTGAGGTTGGGTGTAGCCAGCACTGGCGTTCCCTGATAGTCCCAGGTGATTCCAGACCCGAGATGAGGCAAGCCGGGCAAAGCCACATCGGCGATCTTGCGGCCTACGGTAAGATTCAGGACTTGGCCATTTTTGGCGTCTCTGGCCGCACCGATCAGATGTTCGTAGGCCTGATCGAAGAAAAAATCATCCAGATAATCATCCAGCCGCAGACGACGCACCGGGAATGGCCCCGGTTCCGCCAGCGCCTCACCCATGCGGTAATCATGCACGAGACCGGAATAGACCGGCTCAGCCTTTTCGTCGTAGGGAATCTCCCATACCTGGGGAATATCCTTGAGCGCAACAATAAAACTCTTGCGCGGGGCGGCATCGTAGACAGCGCTGACGCGCGAGGTTTTGCCGGCATCGCCTTTTACCGGGATCACCTTGATGAGGGAAAGATCCTTGGCGTCGAGTATTACCAGCGTGTGCGGCAGGTAATTCCCGGCGATGACAAATCGCCCGTCGCTCGACACCGCAATATTGCGCATGTTGATGCCGGCGCGGATCTCGGCGACGTATTTCAGATTGTAGATATCAAACTTGCTGACCCAACCATCGCGCGAGCCGAAATAGACATAACGCCCGTCCGGGGAAAACTTGGGCCCGCCGTGCAACGCGAAACGCGTCGGGAACCGCAGAATCGGCTCGAATTTGTCGCCATCCAGCAGCGTCGCGTGGTGGTCACCGATCTCCACCACAATGAACAGATTGAGCAGATCGGCCTTGAACATCGGTTTGTCCGGCAGGCTCCCGGGTTTATTGTGGATCACCTGAGTGCCACGAATATCCGCCTCTTCCCAACGTGGCAACGGCGTCACCGGGGAATAGATGTAATCGGCCAGAAGCTTTACTTGATCGGCGGACAGTTTGCCGCCAAAAGCCGGCATCTGCGTCAGCGCCCGGCCCTCCTTGATCACGG
Organism: uncultured Acidiferrobacteraceae bacterium; assembly: GCA_964365635.1. GTDB lineage: Bacteria > Pseudomonadota > Gammaproteobacteria > Acidiferrobacterales > Sulfurifustaceae > Sulfuricaulis. The sequence goes on along the minus strand of CAYIQV010000057.1, from coordinate 6,459 downwards.
TTTGGGCTTCGTCGCGCTTCAGCCGTCCGAGATTTTCCGGAAGCAGCGCCGGGCCCATCTTTCCCAGACGATCCGCACCATGACACTCGGCGCAGTTTTTCTGAAAAAGAATCGTGGCTGGAGCCGGCTCTTCGGCAAACGCCGAAAATGAAAGAACGAGTAAGGCGGCGAGAATTAAATGCATGAATCAGCGGGATTGTTTTTGCCGTACTGCGCTATAGGGCGTGGTTTTCAGGCGTTCGCCCATACCAGAAACGCCGATTTCCTCGTCCGTCAGGTAACAGGCCGGATCCTCGGCCCAGGGATCGCCCGTGAGCTGATGGGCGCGCACGCGGGTGTTGCCGCCACAGATGTCGAAATACCGGCAGGCGCCACAGCGGCCCTTGATGGCACGCGGGCTCGCTTTCAGGCCGGCCATGAGCGGATCGGACGTATCCTGCCAGATCTGCGAAAACGGCCGCTCCTTCACGTTGCCAAGGCTGTAATGCCACCAGAAGGTGTCGGGATGAACGTTGCCCAGGTTATCGATGTTGGCAATGTTCACGCCGGAAGAGTTGCCGCCCCACTGCGCCAGTTTCGCGCGCAGGTGCTCTTCTTTCTCAGGAAAATGTTTACGCACCCAATACAATAAATACACACCGTCGGCGTCGTTGTTGCCGGTGACAAATTCCTTGTGCAGGCCGCGGCTGGTGTAGTCCCAGCATTTGTCGAACAGCAGATCCATCGCCCAGCGCGTGGTTTTCAGAATCACGTCGTCCTTGCGGTTGATGTTGCCGCGACCGGCGTAGTTGAGATGCGACAGATAAAACTTGTCGATGCCCTCGTCCTCCATGAGCTGCAGGAGCAGCGGCAGTTCAGCGGCGTTGTCCTGGGTCATGGTAAAGCGCATGCCAACCTTGATTCCGCGCTGATGGCACAGGCGAATGGCTTTCATCGAAGCCTCGAAGGCACCATCGAGACGGCGGAAGCGGTCATGGGTTTCACGGATGCCGTCGATTGAGATTCCGACGTAGTCGTAGCCGACTTCGGCGATACGGTCGATGTTCGAGTCGTCGATCAGCGTGCCGTTGGTGGAAAGACCGACGTAGAAACCCATGGCCTTGGCGCGATGCGAGATTTCGAAAATATCCGGCCGCAGCAGCGGCTCGCCGCCTGAGAGAATCAACACCGGCACACGGAAAATCTTCAGGTCGTCCATGACCTTGTTCACTTCAGCGTTCGACAGCTCGCCGGGGAAATCCGTGTCCGCCGAGATCGAGTAACAATGTTTGCAGGTGAGGTTGCAGCGGCGAATCAGGTTCCAGATCACCACCGGTCCGGGCGGATTGCGCTTCGGCCCGAGCGGTATCGGGTTTTTGATTTCCTGCATGTATTGCGATATCCGGAACATCGTTGAATTTTCTCTATGAATTTTTGACGCAGAGACGCAAAGTCGCAAAGAAACCGAAAAACCAAATAAAGCAGAATCTCATATTGAAAACCTTTGCGTCTTCGCGCCTTTGCGTCAAGTAATATTACAAACCAATCCTCAAGCCAGTCTTTTTCAAAATCCGCGTGCTGTACAGCACCGCATGGCCCTGATTGGCACCGCCCAGCAGCTCGGCGATCTGCTTCACCTTCTGCTCCACCTCGGCACGATCGTGCCCATGCACCATGGCAAAGACATTGTACGGCCAGTCGGGCAAATGGCGTGGCCGATGATAGCAGTGACTGACGAAATCGAGGTCGCCGATCTTGCGTCCCAACTCACTCACCCGGTCATCGGGCACGTTCCAGACCGACATACCATTGCCTTTGTAGCCGAGGGCGTAATGATTCGGGACCACACCGATGCGGCGAATCACGCCGGATGCACACATGCGGTTCATACGCTGCATGACTTCGTGCGGTTCGATCCCGAGTTGTTCGGCAATAGCGTGATAGGGGCGTGCCACGAGTGGCAACCCCGCCTGGGTGGCGGCGATGATGCGACGGTCCGTATTATCGATGAGCATCGTATCGGGCTCGGCAACCGGGGTTTTGATTTGCGCCGCGTGCATCGTTGTGGTCCTCATGCCTCGAAACGCAGACCCACAAAAAACTCCTCAATCTTGGGCATGTTGTGCACAACATGGCCAGTCTTGTGTTCGATCCCGGCGATCACCCGTCCGATTTCCTCGGGTGTTTCGGTTGCCAGTACAAACCACATATTGAACGCATGGTCGCGCGCATAATTATGCGCGACTTCGGGAAAGCCGTTTACGATCTCCGCCACGCGGTCGAACTCGGCAGGCGGTATTTTCATCGCGGCCAGTGTCAGCGCCCCGCCCAGCCGCTCGGCATGGTACATCGGGCCAAATCGTGTCAGCGTGCCTTGTGCCAGGAGATTACCGAGCCGTGAAATCAGATCGGCTTCGGAAAGGCCCAAGGTCGCCGCCACTTCGGCAAACGGATGCTCGGTGACGGGAAACCCGCCCTGAAGATTGTTTACAATGGCACGATCAACCGCGTCCATTCCCAGGCTCCGCGCCGGGCGTGTACACCGCACCGCGCTGTTTGAAACGACGGCGGCTGAACAACACCTCATGTGGCAGGCTTTGCAGGCCGCAGCGACCGACCATCCATTCGAGATGCGCCCGCACCTCTTCGCGGCTTTTGCCGTGGATCATGCAATACAGATTGTAGCGCCACTGGGGTAAGCGCCGCGGACGGCGGTAGCACAGAGTGATGAAATCAAAACCGGCCAGGCAATGCCCAAGTTCCGCCACCTGTTCATCGGGGACATCCCAGACCACCATGGCATTGGCGCGATAGCCGAGTTCGTGATGGCGCACCACCACACCGAAACGGCGGATCACACCGGTCTCCTTGAGCCGCGCCAGGCGGGCGATTACTTCCGCCTCGGACAGGCCAAGGCCTGCGCCGATGTCGGCATAGGGCCGCGCTACCAGCGGCAGGCCGTACTGGATGGCTGCCAGCAGTTGCCGGTCCATGTCATCCACCCGCGCTGGCACCGGATACTGGACAGCTTGTGCCAGGCTCATGTCCGATAAGGAAGCCCTACTCGCTCCGCTCGTTCGTCTTGTCATATCAAATGTAGCCCTACTCGCTAATGCTCGTTCGTCTTGTCATATTCTTAGCTCAAACCCAAGATCAATGTGATAGTCCTCCTCAAGCGGGAAGGATAATACTTCGTAACCGGTGCGCGCGGCGATTTCGTCGAGCACTGCCTGCAACTGCACAGTGTCCGACGCCTGAGCGACGAACCACAGATTCAGCCGGTGCTCGCGTTCGTAGTTGTGATTCACCTCGGTGTAGCCACTGACCAGCGTGGCCACGGCTTCCAACTCTGCCGGTGGCACCGCCATGGCGGCCAGCGTGCTCGCACCCACCCGGTTCGGGCGCACCACGGCGCCGATGCGGCTGATGGCACCGCTTTCTTTCAGCGCTTGCAGGGATGCCAGCACTTCCTGTTGAGTCACGCCCAGGCGCGCCGCCATGTCCGCGTAGGGGGTCGGCGACAGCGGGAAATCATGCTGGAAATCATTGAGCAGATTTTTTTGCAGTTCGTTCATGATCCGATCCGGTGCGCCCGCACGGTAAAGAATATGCCGCTCGGCTTGTCCGCCGGCAAGGAGGTAATTCGTTCGAAAGTCTCGGTGTCGTACACATCGACGCGATCTTCGTCGCGCACCGAGATCCAGACCTGTTCGCCACGCGGGGTGAACTCCATGTGCAGCACGGCCTTGCCGGGTTTGAGGGTTTTGACGATTTTACGCGTGAGCGTGTCGATGACCTCGACGGTGTCGTTGTCCGGGAAAGCAAAGTTCACCCATGCCTGGCGTCCGTCCGGACGCGCCACCACGAACACCGGCTGGCCGTGTACCGGGATGCGCGCGGCCTCCTTCCAGTTTTGCTGGTCGATCACCAGCACCTCATGCCGCCCCACGGCCGGCACGAAAGCCTGGCCTCCGGACATGGCCCAACTGTCGAGATGCGGCATCTTGAAGACCGGCAGGGGTTTGTCCCCGCGTCCGTAACCGCCGAGGATACGCTGCACGCCCGCATCAAGGTTCCACAAATCCAGCAGCGCCAGCCCGTCTTCGCCGAACAGGCCGGCGATGTAATAACGGCCATCGGGTGTCACGGTGCCGTCGTAAGGCTGACGCCCAACATTCTGGAACCGGAAAATCTTCGGCTGCTTCGGCGTTTTCATATCCGCCACCCAGATCTCGCCGGCGTCATACAGGGAAAATACAAATCGATTGCCGGGCGCATCCACGAGTCCCACCACCTTGGAACGCTGCGCGCTGTCGCCCGAGCCGGCCGGGATATCGGCGATCGGCTCAAGTGTATCGGCCGCAAACACCTTCACACCGCCGGGTACATAATTGGACACCGCAATCAGGCGTCCATCCTGCGAGATGGCACCACCAATGGCATTACCCGCCTGTACAATGCGCTTCTCAATGCGGCCCTGAAGCAGATCGACCTTGGTCAGACCACCGTCCCGGCCGAAGACATAAGCATAACGCGCATCGCGCGAATAGACGGCCGAGGCATGCGACAGATCGCCCAACCCTGGAACTTCGGTCAGTAGCACGCGCTGGGTAGTGTCGATGATCTGCACGGCACCACGGGACCGTTCGACGACAATGCCCAGATCACCGGTGCCGCGCGGCGTGGTGCAGCCGAAAAGCAAGCCAACCCAAACAAGGGAAAAGACAAAACGGTAGACGGACCTGTACTCACTTTGCATCAGTCGTGCCTCTCCGCAACATCTGCACCAACCAGTCCGCTTCCTGCGCAGTCATGAATATCTTCCAGGGAGGCATCGGTGTGCCTGTGCGTCCGTTAAGAATGGTGTCGCGCAACATCGCTTCAGACTTGCCGTTCAATACCTGTGGCGTCAATGCCGACCCCAAGCCGCCTTGCAGCGTCATGCCGTGACACGATCCGCAGTCATGCTTGAGAAGATGCAATAACTCTGTCTGGCGTGCAGTCGTCATATCCGCCGAGGCCATGCCCGGCACAAGCATCGACGCACACGCCAGAATCATGCCGGCTCTATGTCTGGGCCTGCGCATATTCACCTGCTCTCCCTGCAACCTTACTGAAAGTGGGGCGGGATTGCTCCCGCCCCAGTGCTGCCACAAATCTTTATTAATATACGTCGTGTTGTGTGTTGTGGACGTTGAACTTGCCTGTCGGTGTCACCAGGCGCTTGTCCTTGATGACGGTCTTGACCTTGCGCGTCTTGTCGTCGAGCACCACGATGGCCGATTCCTGGTTCGCGCCATTCCAGACCGAGAACCAGACTTCGTCGCCCTTGTTGTTGTACTCCGGCTGCACCACGCGCTTCGGGCCTTCGCCCAGGCCGGCCAATTCGGCGATATTCACCACCTCAAACGGCTTGTCGAGGTTGTTGATGTCGAACACGGCCACCGACTGGCTCACGGCCGCCGCCGGGTTAAGCGCGGTATCCACCCACAGGTTCCTGGATTTCGGATGGGTCTTGATGAACAACGATCCGCCACCCTGGCCTTTGATTGAACGCACCAGTTTCCACGCATTGGCCTTGTGCTTTGCCGGATCGGTGCCAATCACGGCGATGGAATCGTCACCCAGATGGCCGGTAGCCCACACTGGACCAAACTTCGGATCGATGAAGTTAGCCCCACGGCCCGGGTGCGGGATCTTGCCCACGTCCACCATTCCCGCAAGCTTGTCGGTCTTCGAGTCGACCACGGCGATCTTGTTTGACTGGTTCGCGGCCACCAGAAAGTAACGCTTGGTGGAATCCCAACCGCCGTCATGCAGGAAGCGGGCGGCGCCGATCTCGGTGGTCACCAGGTTGTTGATGTCCTTGTAGTTGACCATCAGGATCTTGCCGGTCTCCTTTACGTTCACCACAAACTCCGGCTTGAAGTGCGAGGCGACAATCGAGGCCACACGTGGTTCCGGGTGGTATTCCTGCGTATCAACCGTAAAGCCGCGGGTCGCGACGATCTTGAGCGGCTCCAGCGTGTCACCATCCATGATCGTGTATTGCGGCGGCCAGTACGAACCGGCAATCGCATACTTGTCCCGGAAGTTGCCCTCGGGGCCCTTGTACTTGGAGGTTTCGACGGAGCGCGCCTCAAGGCCTACCTTGATAACGGCAACGTTGTCCGGCTTTTCCATCCACATGTCGATCAGGTTGATCTGCGCATCGCGGCCGATGACGTAGAGATAGCGGCCCGAATAGGACGGACGCGAGATATGCACCGCGTAGCCTGTCTTGACGATACTGACAATCTTCTTGGTGTCACCGTCGATAAGTGCCACCTCACCCGTATCGCGCAGCGTTACCGAGAACACATTGTCGAGATTGAGAGTGTTCATCTTCTTGGTCGGACGCTTGTCGGCTGGCACCAATACTTTCCACGTCGCCTTCATTTCCTTCATGCCGAACTCAGGTGGAGTGGGCGGCGCGTGCTG
>CAYIQV010000056.1:0-9186 GCA_964365635.1 uncultured Acidiferrobacteraceae bacterium | reverse complement strand
CTGGTGCAGCGACTGGCGCAGGTCGGAGACGATCAGATAGCCGGCATATCCCGCCAGCGCCAGGCACAACAGTACGATGGCGAATATCTGTGCATGGATCCGGGTGAGCGACTGGGCCATCGGTGATGTCGTAAGGTCCTTTTTTGTGGTTGCGGAGCTGGTCTTCCCTATTATTAAGAATAGTGAATCCCGCAGACGGTGGCCAGTATAGTGACTTTTAGCCCGACCCGTGGCGGTAAATCACGGACACGCGCGGCAAGGCCGGTGCTGGACGGTCATGAGGAATTTTCTTATTTTCGCCCGGAATGGCCAAAACCGCCGGCGCCGCGTTTGCTTTCCTTGAAGTCATCCACGACCTCAAATTCCGCCTGCACGACGGGCACGAACACCATCTGGGCGATGCGGTCGCCGGGCTCGATGGCGAAGGAGGCGTTTCCGCGGTTCCATACTGAAATGAAAATTTGCCCCTGATAATCGGAGTCGATCAGGCCGACGAGGTTGCCGAGGACAATACCGTGCTTGTGTCCGAGGCCGGAGCGCGGCAGCAACACGGCCGCGAGACCGCCATCGTTGATGTGAATGGCGATGCCGGAAGGGATGAGGTGGGTTTCACCCGGCGCGATATGCAGGTGCTCGTCCAGACAGGCAATCAGGTCCAGTCCGGCTGACCCATGGGTGGCATAGCGTGGCAGAGGAAATTCATTTCCGATGCGCTTGTCGAGTATCTTGAGTTCTACTTTTTGCATGATGTTAATGAAGCCCTACTTCGTTCGTCCTGACATAATTTATTGGCGATGTGATGAATGAGTGCGCGTGCGAGTTTGGTTTTTGGTTGCAGCGGAAGTTCTATCGTGCCTTCCCGGTCGATGAGCAGCAGGCCGTTTTCATCCGCCGCAAATCCGGCGTGCGGCGTGCCGACGAGATTGGCGGCGATCAGATCGAGTTTTTTCGATTCCAGTTTGAGGCGCGCATTTTTTTCAACATCGTCGGTCTCGGCCGCGAAGCCCACGGTGAAGGGCGCGGTCTTGAGCGCGGCCACGCTCGCGAGGATATCCGGATTGCGGACCAGATCGAGCGTGGTTCGTTCGGCGGACTTCTTTATTTTTTTGTCAGCGACCTGTGCCGGGCGATAGTCGGCGACGGCGGCGACACCGATGAAGATCTGGGCCGTGTGGATATGCGCATGCACGGCATCGTACATCTCTTGCGTGCTGGTAACGCGAATCGTCCGCACCCGTTCTGGATCGGGCAGCGTCGTCGGGCCGGAAATCAGTACCACGCGCGCACCGGCCTCGGCGGCGGCGTCGGCCACGGCATAACCCATCTTGCCGGAACTCTGGTTGGTGATGCCGCGCACCGGATCAATGGCCTCCCAAGTGGGACCGGCTGTGACCACGACAGTGAGCCCGTCGAGCTCGCCCGTGGCGAACAACCCGGAGATCAGTGTCACGAGTTCAGTCGGCTCAAGCATCCGACCGGCTCCGGTTTCGCCGCAGGCCTGCGAGCCTTCGCCGGGTCCGAAAATATGCACGCCATTTTTTTTCAGCGTGGCGAGGTTCGCGCGCGTCGCTGCGTTGTCCCACATCTGCTGGTTCATGGCGGGCGCCACGCACACCGGCGCGCTCGTGGCCACGCACACCGTGCTCAAAAGATCGTCCGCGCGACCCGTGGCGAGCTTGGCCAGGAAATTCGCGCTGGCGGGCGCGACCAGTATGGCATCGGCCCAGCGGGCGAGTTCGATGTGCCCCATGGCCGCTCTCGGCATCCTCGGCCGCTGCTCCCGGCGCGGCTCTACCTCCTCCGTCCCTGGAGTCGTGCCTTCCGCGGCGCTTGTACGTCCCTGTACATCGCCGGCCTCGGCCTCCGTGTCGAGCAGGTGTTGATGCACCGGATGCCCGCTTACGGCCTGCATTGTCAGGGGCGTGATGAATTCGGTCGCCGCACGCGTCATGATGACACGCACCTCCGCCCCGGCGTCGCGTAGCCGGCGCACGGCGTCGGCGCTCTTGTAGGCCGCAATGCCGCCGGTGACGCCCAGCACGATGCGTTTATTGGTCAGGGTTCCCATATGTTAGAGTGTACTGGCCATTAACCGTGTCAACAAATAGGCAATAAGGAGGAGGCATGGCGATTACTGACTGGCCGGAACTGGAACGGCCGCGCGAAAAACTGCTCGAGCGGGGTCCCGAAGCCTTGTCCGACGCCGAGCTGCTCGCCATCTTCCTGCGCACCGGTGTTCCCGGAAAAACCGCCGTGGACGTGGCCCGCGATCTGCTCACCCGCTTTGGCAGCCTGCGGGATTTGCTGGCGGCTGGTGCGGATGAATTGTGCCAGGTTCCCGGGATAGGCGAGGCCAAGTATGTGCAGCTCCAGGCCGGGCTGGAAATGGGGCGGCGTTATCTGGCCGAGCGGCTGGTTCGTGGGGAGCCCCTGAGTTCGACCGCCGATACCCGCCAGTTCCTGCAGGCGCAACTGCGCGACCGGCAAAATGAAGTTTTCTGCGTCCTGTTTCTGGACAACCGCCACCGGGTTCTGGTTTTTGAGGAATTATTCCAGGGTACTCTGAACGGGACGGCCGTATACCCCCGGGAGGTCGTCAAACAGGCGCTCAAATACAACGCCGCCGCCGTGATCCTGGCGCACAATCACCCCTCCGGCGTGGCCGAACCGAGCCGCGCGGATGAACAGTTAACCTCCCGCCTGAAGGAGGCCCTGGCGCTCGTGGATATACGGCTTTTGGACCATTTGGTGGTTGGCGATGGGGAGATGGTGTCTTTTAGCGAGCGGGGGCTGCTGTAGCGTAGCGAGTTCCTTCTCCTTCTGGAGAAGGGTAGTTATGAGGGGATTTTAGGGCTTCCGAGTAGAAATTAGGGCTACCCAGTTTAAGCGGATTCTGATATAAATCGCGCCCTTGAATTCTTTATCGTCCCCCTCACCCCTTACCCTCTCCCTCAGGGAGAGGGGGAGTCGGTGGGGGAGTCCATTGTGATATTTGGAGATTTCCGATGTCCAGAGTCTGTCAGGTTACGGGTAAACGCGTGCTCGTGGGGAACAACGTGTCCCATGCGAACAACAAGACCCGCCGTCGCTTTCTGCCCAATCTGCAAAACCGCCGCCTGTGGGTCGAGAGCGAGAAACGTTGGGTAAACCTGCGCCTGTCGAGCAAGGGGCTGCGGACCATCGACAAGAAAGGCATTGACGTCGTGCTGGCCGACCTGCGTGCCCGTGGCGAGAAGTTTTAGTTTTTTAGGGAGCACATTCCATGGCCAAGGCAATACGCGAAAAGATCAAGCTGGTTTCGAGCGCCGGCACCGGGCATTTCTACACCACGACCAAGAACAAGCGCACCAGCCCGGACAAGCTTGAGCTCAAGAAATACGATCCCGTTGTGCGCAAGCATGTGGCATACAAGGAAGCGAAGATTAAATAAGACACACGGTTCCACTGTAAAAAAACCCGGCCATGCCGGGTTTTTTTATGGCATTGGGCACGGCTGGCGGGTGGCGACGAGGACAGGGCTATGTACAAGTTCGCGCTTTTCTGCCATAAATATATTCAGGTAATGTGTGTTTTGTTGATGCAGGAAAGGCAAGTCGTGTATTCATTAAATCAACAAGTACTGAGGACCGACGCGTCAGGAATGCCGCTTGAATGGATTGATTTCAAAGAGGCCGTCCGGATCTATCACTTGGGGCAGGTAGCCTACACCTGCGGGGTGCCGCTGTATCAGATTCACGGCGGCCACAACGCCATCACCGGCCTCCGCTCCATCATTGAGATCAACTCCATTGTGGCCACCCACGGTGACAGTCATGCCGTGCTGAAGGCGCGGGCGCATTATGTTCCGCCGCTGAACAACCAGACTTTGTTCTCCCGTGACTTGCACCTGTGTCTCTACTGTGGCACACAGTTCGCTGCCCGCGGCCTGTCGCGCGACCACATCATGCCGTTGAGCGCGGGCGGCGCGGACGGTTGGAACAATGTGGTTACGGCCTGCAAGCGTTGTAATAACCACAAGGCCGGTCGTACACCGGAACAGGCGGGGCTGGAACTGCTGGCAGTGCCGTTTACACCGACCCATGCGGAATATATTTATCTGCAAGGCCGACGGATTCTTGCCGACCAGATGAGCTTTTTATTGGCACATTTTCCACGCTCAAGTCCTTTGCATAAGCGTCTTTCCCGGCTGATCTGAATTCCGCCACTGAAATAAAAAAACCCGCCAGAGGCGGGTTTTTTTATTGGCCATGAACAATGATCAGGCTGTCGCAGGAGCGAGCGTGTAGGTGCGCAGTTTCTGGGAGAAATCATGCAGCGCCTGGATCCCGGTGGCCTCGGCCTCGCGGCACCACTCCTGCAACGCGTGCAGCAGGTTTTCCTGTGTGGTGGCGGAACGCTGCCAGATATCCTGCAATTTCTGCTTCATGGTGTAGACGGTGTTGAGCGTGCCGTTTTGTTTCAGCACGGTGTGCAGCCAATGGCGTGAAGTTTCGTCGAGCAAAGCGGCTTCGCGCACCATCAGACGCCTTGTGCGTTTCAGCAGCGCCCAGGATTCGTGGTCAGCACGATCGGCTTTTTTCAGTTCCTCGCGGTGTACGTGTTGCATTACCTCACGGGCGAAGTGCGACATCACCTGAAAACGTGCGGTGATGACGGCCCGGACCGTGTCGATATCGATATGCTGTTTGGTCTCGTTGTAGGAAAGCGCCGGAGGAATCTTTTTGACCTTGGCGAGTCCCACGGTTTCCATGAGGCGGATATACAGCCAGCCGATATCGAATTCCCACCACTTGGAAGAAAGCTTGGCGGAACTGCCAAAGGTATGGTGGTTGTTGTGCAGCTCCTCACCTCCGATGAGGATGCCCCACGGGAAGATATTGGTGCTGGCGTCGGCCACTTCGAAATTGCGGTAACCCCAGTAGTGGCCAATGCCGTTGATAATGCCGGCGGCGAAAATCGGAATCCAGATCATCTGGGTGGCCCAGATGGTAATGCCGATCGGGCCGAAGAGAACAACATTGATGACGAACATCAGCGCGATGCCGTGTTTGCTGCGGCCCGTGTAGACGTTACGTTCGAGCCAGTCGTCGGGCGTGCCGTGGCCGTATCGTTCCAGCGTTTCGAGGTTCTTCGCCTCCTTGCGGTAGAGCTCGGAACCTTGCCACATGACCGTACCGATGCCGTATTGCTGCGGGCTGTGCGGATCCTCGGGGGTTTCGACCTTGGCGTGGTGCTTGCGGTGAATCGCCGCCCACTCCTTGGTGACCATGCCCGAGGTCAGCCACAACCAGAAGCGGAAGAAATGGCTCACGATAGGGTGAAGAACGAGCGCCCGATGGGCTTGATGGCGGTGCAGGAAGATAGTGACGGCAGCGATGGTGATGTGGGTGAAGACAAGCGCGACGATAATATATCCCCACCAAGGTAATACGATAAGCCCTTCAAGCATTCAGAAACCCTCGTTCCAGCCAATTGGTAATTGTGTAAGTATATACTCTTAGGTTTGCCAGAACGACGAAAAATGATACGGTCACAAAAAGTGGCTCCTGTACGTGGATATGTCGATAAGAAAAATTATGCCCGCACCGAAAACCCCCGCGCTGACCGTGGACATCATCATCGAACTTAAAGACCGTCCGGGCCATCCCGTGGTGCTTATCGAACGCAAAAACCCGCCGCATGGCTGGGCCTTACCGGGTGGGTTCGTGGATGTGGGTGAAACGGTCGAGCACGCCGCCGTGCGCGAGGCGGAAGAAGAAACCGCACTTGCCGTGACGCTCAAAACGTTGCTGGGCTGTTACTCCGATCCGGCGCGGGATCCGCGCAGCCATACTGCGTCGGTGGTGTATGTCGCTGAGGCAGCCGGTATCCCCCGCGCGCAGGACGATGCCGCCGGGGTTGGCGTGTTTACTCCGGACGCTTGGCCTTCGCCGCTCGCCTTTGACCACGCACGGATTCTGCGCGATTACCTGGTTTACCGGCGGGAGGGAAAGCTGCCGTCGCCGGGAAGTCCTTGATGTAAACGTCGCGCTGCGGGTAGGGGAAGCCGATGCCAAGGGTCTTAAAGTCTCTCCAGATGAGTCGGTAGAGTTCAGACCGTATCTCGCCGCTGCGCTCGGGATCCTCGATCCATGCCTGCAACTCCAGATTGACCCCATTGTCCCCAAACCCGGTGAGGCGGGACATGGCCGCGGGCTCTTTCAGCACCAGGGGACATTCGCCGGATACGTGCAACAGGCGCGCCATGGCTTCCTCCGGTTCGTTGTCATAGCTGATTTGCACAGGCAGCCGCAGCCGGACACGACGGTCGCCCTCATAAGACCAGTTGGTGATGTCGGAGGTCATCAGGTTTTCATTGGGTACCAGGATATCGAGGCCATCGCGCGTGTGGATGACGACATGCCGTGTGTGCAGCGCCTTGACGGTGCCCAGGGTGTTGCCGTAGCTGATCACGTCTCCCACACGGATCGACCCCTCGAAGACAAGAATAAAGCCGCTGAGAAAGTTGCTTACCACGCGTTGCAGGCCAAGACCCAGCCCGACACCGAGCGCACCGCCAAACACCGCAAAGGCAGTGAGGTCGATTCCCGCCGCCATCATGGCGACAACGACGGCGAGCGTGAGCAACACGAACCGAACCAGCTTGGACAGTGCCAGCTTCATGCCGTCCTCGAGCACGCCGCTGCGCATGATGCGGTTGCGGAGGGTGTTGGCCACTCCCAGGGCCAGCAACAGCAGTATGGCGATGGACAGGAAAAAGCTTGCGACGTTGTAGAGCGAGATGCGGACCTTGCCGAAGTTCAGCGCGTATTCATCCAGCATCTGCTGCACAAACGGGAGCCAGTCGAGAATATGCAGTGCGACGAGAATCCAGATGCCGGCCGTGAATACGCCCTCCCAGGCCTTGAGGCGTCCACCGGGGGCAAGGCTGTGACGGAGCACGAACACCACCATGCGGATGACGGCGAGTGCGCCGACGAGGATCAGGGTCGGGTGCAGAAGATTGGTGGCCGCGCCGTGGTTGCGCAGGATCGCCATCGCCGCCAGCAGCCACAGCCACAGGAGCACCGGGACCAGGGCGAGCGTTCCGGTGCGCACGGCGGTGCGTGTTACACCTTCATTGGTGCTGGGGGGCGTGACCGTTTGCAAACGCTCCTGCAGCCAGCCTCCCAGCAGATTGGCGGTGAACAGGCCCATCAGGAAAACGCCGGCCTGCCACCAGGTGGACTGCGAATTCAGGAATTCGCGGATCGCGGCGCTTGAAGGCAGGATATTGAGCAGTTCTTCCATAGATGCGCCGGTCGGTGTGGATGGCAATGTATTCGATTTATCTCCGCGTAGGATAGCGGCTCATCCGGCCAAAAAAAAGCCCGCCATTCGTGGCGGGCAGAGGAGGATGAAAATGTGTTTCAGGACTTCAGGTGCGCGCAGCCTTTCTGCTCCATTCTGGCCATGTCGGCTGCGTCAGATCCCGCTTCATGGTTTCAAATAGGCGTACCCTTCCTGTTGAAGTTTTGTAACCTCGACGACACCGGATGGAACGAGCTTTGCTCCCGGGATCACTTTTTTCGGATCGATCTTCCTGCGTTCCAGGGTGATTTTGCAGACCCGGAATTCCACTCCTTTTGCGGAAAGTTCGGTGACGGGGATGTTATATGGGTTGCCATTCTTGTCTTCCGCGCCTTCCAGCAGGAAATCAACCCCGGCGCTGTGGGTCACGACAACAATCTTGGCGGTGGGGTCTACGGCGAGATGATTCTTGATATTCCGCAGCGCATCGGTAGCCTGCTCATTTCCAAGGTTGACGTGGTAGATGACCTTATTGGCTCCGGCGGCGTAGCTGGCGTTGGCCGAAATCAAGCCAAGTGGGAGCACGGCGATGAGGCAAAGTAAAAAAAGTTTACGCATGAATGATCTCTCCTTGCTGGTGAGTAGTTTACTAAAAATCTAGACCCGCAAATAAGCCCAACCTTGGTGCTGCCGACGCATGATCTGCGCCACCCCGGAGTCGGTAATGGCCACGCCCGGCAGCAGTTTCACAGAGAAACCCAGATCGCGCTGGAAGCGGTCAATGGTATTCTGGCAGGCGACGAAGGTCAGATCCTTATATTCGGATTGCATCTGGTGGATCCGCTGGGGGTAGGGCGACCTGTCCGCGAGCAGCAGGGTCAGGCCATCGCCGTTGGTGATGACTTCCACACGAGCATGCTGATTCGACTTGCGGTAGAAACGCATCAGGCTCTCTACCTCGTCCAGGGCATTCTTGAGGTGCAGCGGCTGGCCGTCGCTGATGTGGATCAGTACTTTTTCCACGTCGCCGGCGGACGCGACCGATGCCGAGGGGCTTGCCGCCTGCGTTACCGGCGAACCGGTATTCGACGCCGAGAACGGGAACAACAACCAACCCGCCACCGCGCTGACCGCCAGCGCAAGACCGGCGGCCAGACCGAGACTGAGCCATTTTCCCGCCTTCGCGGTACGCAGGCCGGGGGCAGGTTGTGGCAACTGCTTGTAAGCTAGGTTCACGAGGTCGCTTACCTGGCGCAGCCGGCAGACCTGTTGCTTGAGCGCTTCGTCCTGAGAAAGGCGAGCGTACACCTGCTCTCTTTCCTCGGGTGTCAGCTGGTCGTCGACAAAGGCGTTCAGATATTCGTCAGAAAATTTT
The DNA here is from genome assembly GCA_964365635.1 of uncultured Acidiferrobacteraceae bacterium. GTDB lineage: Bacteria > Pseudomonadota > Gammaproteobacteria > Acidiferrobacterales > Sulfurifustaceae > Sulfuricaulis. The sequence goes on along the minus strand of CAYIQV010000056.1, from coordinate 521 downwards.
TCGTCTTGATTCATTTGATTCTCCGGATTTTCATTTCGTCAGCGCCGGTTTTCGGCGCCAGGTCATCCAGCAGGTCTTTCAGGGCATTGCGTGCGCGGCACAACCGGCTCATCACCGTGCCGATGGGTACACTCAGAACCTGAGCGACTTCCACGTAGCTCAGTCCCTGAATATCCACCAGGGTAACGACCTGGCGCTGCCCTTCAGACAACTTGGCGATCGCCATCCTGACTTTGTGGACGATCTCCTGCTGGCTGCTCTCCTTCTCCGGGGTGAAATCATGTGTCAGGGTATTATTATCGATCTCTTCCGTCACACGCAGGCGGCGGAAATGATCGTTGTAGCAATTCGACAAAATACTGTAGAGCCAGGCCTCGCCCGCATTCGGGTCGCGCAACTGCCCGGACCTGCGCAGTGCCTTGGCCAGGGTTTCCTGTACCAGGTCGTCGGCGAGGGTGGCATTGTGGGTCCAGGCGTAGGCGATGCGGTACAGCCGCAACCGGTGTTGCTCGAGTCTGGCG
>CAYIQV010000055.1:0-9192 GCA_964365635.1 uncultured Acidiferrobacteraceae bacterium | reverse complement strand
CGCGATCCAGCGCGGTTGTTTCGGCGGCTGCACCTTTTGTTCGATTACCGAGCACGAGGGGCGCATCATCCAGAACCGTTCCGAAGATTCGATCATCCGCGAGATCGAAACCATTCGTGACAGCGTGCCCGGTTTTACCGGCACCATCTCCGATCTCGGTGGCCCGACGGCCAACATGTACCGGCTGCACTGCAAGAGCCCGGAGATCGAATCCGCCTGCCGCAAGCCATCCTGCGTCTATCCGGGCATTTGCCAGAACCTCCTCACCGATCACGCGCCGCTGATTCATCTCTACCGCCGCGCCCGCGAACTGCCGGGCGTCAAGAAAATCCTGATCGGCTCCGGCGTGCGCTACGACCTCGCCATCGAGTCACCGGCCTACGTGAAGGAGTTGGTGACGCACCATGTCGGCGGCTATCTCAAAATCGCCCCGGAGCACCTGCGCGAGGGCCCGTTGTCGAAGATGATGAAACCCGGCATGGGGGCGTACTACCGCTTCAAGGAGATGTTCGACAAATTCTCGCGCGAGGCCGGCAAGGAGCAGTACCTCATTCCCTATTTCATCGCCGCGCACCCCGGCACCACCGATGAGGACATGCTGGAGCTGGCGCTGTGGCTGAAGCAGAACGGCTTCCGCGCCGACCAGGTGCAGGCGTTCCTGCCGTCACCCATGGCGACCGCGACCGCCATGTACCACTCGGGCAAGAACCCGCTGCGCAAGGTGACCGCCACGAGCGAGCGTGTTTACATCCCCAAGGGCCTCCGGCAGCGCCGGTTGCACAAGGCCTTCCTGCGCTATCACGACGCCAACAACTGGCCGCTCCTGCGCGAGGCGTTACGGCGCATGGGCCGCGCCGATCTCATCGGCAGTGGCAAGCACCAGCTCATCCCGTCGTATCAACCCGCGACGCACATGGATGTGCAAGTGTCGCGGCAGGCAGGACGCCGCGAGCGACCCGGCACCGGGCTGGCGCTGGAAGGAGCCCGCAAGAGCCGTGTCTTCAAGACGCAACACACCGGTCTGCCGAGCACCCCGTCCACGGTGCCAGCGGCGCGGCGTACCAAAAGTCGTCCGCACAAGACGAGCCGACCGGGAAGTCCGACCGGCGCCGGCAAGCGCCGTTGATGACCTGAGATTTTTCATTCCGGCCGTACATTTCGCGTAAGGGTCGTGGTAGGATTCGCGACCATAACGATCCGCTTCACGGAGGCAGCGCGCGCAAGATGATTCTGCACATCGATATGGATGCCTTCTATGCTTCCATCGAAGAGCGGGATCGTCCGGGCTTTCGCGACAAGCCAATGGTTGTCGGCGGCAACCCCGAGAAGCGCGGGGTGGTTTCCGCGGCCAACTACGTAGCACGCCAATTCGGTATCCACAGCGCGATGCCGACGGCGCAAGCCAAACACCTTTGTCCTCACCTCATCGTGCTGCCCCCGCGTCATAGTTACTACACGCAGGTCGCGCAACACATCCGCGATATTTTTCACCGCTACACCCCGCTCGTGGAACCGCTCTCGCTCGATGAGGCGTTTCTCGACGTGACCCACAGCCGCCGCTTGTTCGGCGTGCCCGCCGATATCGGCTGGCGCATCAAGCAGGAGATCCGCAATGAACTGCGGCTCACGGCCTCCGTGGGGCTGGCGCCCAACAAGTTTCTGGCCAAGGTCGCGAGCGATGTCAGCAAGCCCGACGGATTTCTGATCGTCAACGCGAGGCAGGTCCAGCCCTTTCTCGATCCGCTCCCGGTGTCGAAGCTGTGGGGTGTGGGCAAGGTGGGCAACCGCCGCCTGCAGGAACTCGGCATCCATACGGTGCATGACCTGCGCCACCAGCCGCGCGCGCGGCTCCAGGAACTGTTCGGCAACGGTGGTGAGCAGCTCTGGAATCTGGCGCATGGCCTCGACGACCGCCCGGTGGTCCCGGACCACAAGGCAAAATCGATTTCGCACGAGACCACCTTCGCGGAAGACATTACCGATATCGACGCGCTGCACGGCTGGTTGCTTGACCTGACGCGCCAAGTGGCCACGCGCTTGCGGCGCAATCAACTGTGCGGCCGCACGGTGCACGTGAAAATCCGCTTTTCCGATTTTCGCACCATCACGCGCTCGCACACGTTTCCGCGATCCACGAACCTGACTCAGGAGTTATGGAACGCCGGCCTTTCCCTGCTGGTGAAAAACATTCCGCTGCGGCATCGTGGTGTGCGCCTGCTCGGATTCAGTGTGAGTGGTTTTGATGTGGTGGAGCTGAAACAGACGGACCTCTTCAACGAGCTGGCCACCGTAAAACAGGTGCGCCTCGACACGGTCAGCGACTGGATCCAGGCGCGTTTCGGCCGCGCCGCGCTGGCGCGCGCTGCCGAACTCATGCATGCTGAGTAAAACCTACTTCAAAACACATGTAGGGTGGGCAGCGCCCACCATCGGACCGCCAATGAAACCATATTGGTGGGCGATGCCCACCCTACGAATATATGCCGGAGTATTTTTGAGATAGTTTCTGGTTTCCGCCGCTACCGAAAACGCGCGAGCGTCAGTCCTTCGAGATTCACTTCAGGTTTTTTCCCCGAGACCAGGTCGGCCAGCACTTTTCCCGAGCCGCAGGCCATGGTCCAGCCCAGCGTGCCGTGGCCGGTGTTGAGGAAAAGATTTTTGTAGGGACTCGGTCCGAGTATCGGAGGATTGTCCGGTGTCATGGGGCGCAACCCGGCCCAGTGCTCCGCGCGCGTCATGTCTCCGGCCTCCGGAAAAAGATCACGCACCACATGTTCCAGTATCGCCAGCCGTGAAGGGCGCAGCCGCAGGTCGTAGCCGGTCAGTTCCGCGGTACCAGCCGCGCGCAGGCGGCCGCCGAGGCGCGTGATCACGGTTTTGTAGGTTTCATCGGTAATCGTGCCTTGCGGCGCTGCGGTTTCGTGGGTGATCGGGATGGTCAGGGAGTAGCCCTTTACCGGATACACCGGAAGCCGGATGCCGAGCGGCTGCAGCAGGGAAGCGGAGTAGCTGCCGCAGGCCAGTACAAACGCCTCGGCGCTAATCGCGCCCTGATCGGTGAGGGCGCGCTCGATGCGATCGCCCGTGGCCACCAGTTGCCGGATGGTGGTGGAAGGCAGGAATCGCACCCCGTTTTGCTGCGCCAACGCGGCCAGTCCTTCCGTGAAACGGTGGCAGTCGCCCGACTCGTCTTCCGGGAAGAGCGTGCCTCCCGCGATTTTCGCCTGCACCTTCTGTAGTCCGGGCTCATGGGCCACACAGCCGGCGCGGTCGAGCATCCGGTACGGTACGCCCACCCGGTCGAGCAGGGCGTTGTGTTTGCCGGCGCGGTCGAGGTCGCGTGGGCGACGGTAGACGGTCAGCAGGCCGTGGCGACGTTCGTCATAGTGAAGGCCGGTTTGCTGACGCAGTGCGGTCAGGCGTTCATGGCTGTAACGCGATAGGCGCAACTGACGTTCCTTGTTGATGGCGTAACGCTGCGAGGTGCAGTTGCGCAGCAGACTGAACAGCCAGCGCCACATGGCCGGATCGAATTGCGGCCGCAGCACCAGCGGCGAGCGCGGCCGGAGCATCCACTTGAGCGCAGTCAGGGGAATGCCCGGCGCCGCCCACGGACTCGCAGCGCCCCAGGAAACCTGGCCACCGTTGCTGTGGCTGGTTTCCATCGCCGGTGCGGCTTGCCGGTCCACGAGCGTTACCTCGTGGCCTGACTGGTTGAGATAGTAGGCCGTGGTCACGCCGATGACGCCACTGCCTAATACGGTTACTTTCATATCAAGCCGGCCAGCGGGAGTGGCGTGGGCGAGCGGGCGCAGGAAAAATCGGGCATCCGTGTTTCACAACGGCATATATATCAGACTGGCGCAGGGAGATCACGCCAGGGGAATCTGGAAGAGGTCAGGAGAGGAAATCGTTGGCGCAATTCGGCCGGTCAGGCGCGGCGCTTGGCTGTGCAGCCGGTTTTCAATCCGGGTGATGCTTTTTGATGAAATCAAAACATTCCGCGGCCGGTAGGGCACGGCAGAGATAATTACCCTGTGCCATGTCGCAACCCAGCTCCAGCAGGTAATCCAGAACCTTCCGGGTTTCGACGCCTTCCGCCACTACTTTCTTGCCCAGGCTGTGCGCCAGGTCAATGGTGGAATGCACGATTATCGCATCATCCATGTCCGACACCATGTCGCGCACAAACGATTGGTCGATCTTGATCTCACTGACCGGGAGTTTCTTGAGATAGCTGAGCGAGGAATAGCCCGTGCCAAAATCATCAATGGAAAGTTCGATGCCCAGGGATTCAAGGTGATTCAGGGTTTCCATGATGCGCGCCGGTTCCTGCATGAAGGCGCTCTCCGTTAACTCCAGAATCAGCGAGCCTTTCCCGGTCCCCCACTTTTGCATGGACTCGGATAATTGGGCAGGCAGCAGCGGGTCGCGCAGGTTGTGCATCGAGAGGTTGACCGACATCGATATGGAAAGCCCGGCGCGTTTCCATTCGGAAAATTGACGCAGCGCCGTATCGAGCGCCCATTTCATCAGCGGCCGGATCAGCCCGGTTTGTTCCATAGCCGGGATGAAGTCGGAGGGGGGGATAAAATTTCCCCTGTGTGGCCAGCGGGCCAGCGCCTCCACGCCCACGACTCTGCCAGTGGCCAGGCTTATCTTCGGCTGGTAGTGCAGTTCCAGGAGACTTTCGTTGACGGCGTTGCGCAGCTCGGACAGGAACGTCAGTCGTTGCGGGCTATTGATGTCCTCGGCGGGATCGTAGGTGAAACAGCCGCAGTTAGTGCGTTTGGCGATGTACATGGCCACGTCGGAATGCCGCAGCAGCGTGGACACGTCGGTCCCATGCTCGGGGAAGACGGCGATCCCGAAGCTGGCCTCGATGTAAAGCTGGCGCTGCTCGATTTCAAAGAACGGCTCCAGCATGGCTTTCACTCTGTTGGCAATCAGGAACGCGCCTTCGCTGTCGGATCCGGGAAGGATAAAAACAAATTCATCACCGCCGAGGCGGCCGAAGGTATCGACCTCGCGCATCACGGTTTGTATCCGGGCGCTCACCTGTTTCAGCAAAGCATCGCCCACGTGATGGCCCAAGGTGTCGTTGATTTCCTTGAAACGGTTGAGGTCCATCATCAGGATGGAAAATGGCTTGTTCTCCCGTTTCGCGGCATGAATGCACTGTTGCACGCGCTCGAGAAGCAAGGTCCGGTTGGGAAGCTCCGTCAGGGGGTCATGCAGCGCCAGGTGTTCCAGCCGTGTGTTGGCCTGCGCCAGTTCCGCGTTCAGGTTTTTCAACTCACGCTGATATTGTTCCGCCTTCATCTTGGCAATTTCGGACTCTTCAAAGAGCGTGGCATTCTCGATGGCGATGCTGACCTGGTTGGCAAACATGGTCAGGAGGTCCAGGTCACGTTTCGTGAAGTCGCCGCCGCCCACTTTGTTGCTGCCGGCAATGCCGCCCAGAAAGTGGCGCTTGCCAATGAGCGGTACCACGATGAGGTTGCCCGCTTCATGTTCCCATTTGGTTTTTTCGGTGTCGTCCAGTTCCGCCAGGACGCCACGCCACCAGGCGCGTTTGTGGCGCCAGACCCAGCCGCAGACTCCAAATTCAATAGGAAGGACTTCGCCTACAATTTCATCGACATTCTTTCCGGATCCGGCACGGTAGACATAGTGCGTGCATTCGGCGTTGAGCAGCGGTATCAGCAGGGTCTCGGCCTGAATCAGGGTGCGCGCGCGTTCCGCGACCAGGCGAAAAACCTTTTCGAGTTGCAGTTCGCTGGTGACGGCATCGCCAATCTCCTTGAGCAACGCGATTTCGTACTCGCGGTTGCTGAGTTCTTCCTCCAGGCGTTGGAGTTGTGGATCCGGCTTGGGTTGCCCGCTGCGATTCATAGAGGACTAATCAATTGATTTATATCCGACCCTTTATAAAGATAGACGACATATACCGTGTCGGCTATTTTTCCGGACATTTTGTGTGGGGGCGTGTGATTGGCCCTTGTTTTACAGGGTGGCCATCTCTGTGGATAAAACGAAGTGCCCTTATCTTCTGTCTGGGCAGAGGTGATATCCGACGTTATCGGTTTACTCGTACCACTGGGTAAAGTTCGCCACCGGTTCGCGCGCGGTGCGGTATTGATTAACCGCATCGGTAAGGTCGGGATAGCCGAGCGCCATGCCGCAGACGAGCGCGCGTGAATCGGGAGTGCCCAGATGTTGGCGCACGATGTCCGGATATTCGACCAGAGCGGCCTGCGGGCAGGTGGCGAGACCGAAGCTGCGTGCGGCGAGCATCACGTTCTGGATGAACATGCCTATATCCACCCACGAGCCTTGGGACAGGGCGCGGTCGAGGGAAAAGAAAAACCCCACGGGCGCGCCGAAGAATGAGTAATTGAGGTTCCAGGTTTTCAGACGCCGCTCCGCATCTTCGCGGCGGATCCCCAGCGCTTTGTACATCGCCAAGCCGCACACCATGCGCCGCGATTTGTAAGGCTCCTCCCACTGTAACGGGTAGTAACGGTAATCCGGGCGTTCGGGCTCCTTGGCCACGCGCGCCGCGAGCAGGGCGGCGCTGATACGTTCTTTGATTTCGCCGCTAACGACGGCGACGTGCCAGGGCTGAGTGTTGACACCGGACGGCGCCCAGCGCGCAGCGTCGAGAATCGCCTCGACGGTGCCGCGTGCAACCGGTGTATTGAGGTACGCGCGCGTGGAGGCGCGGTGCCGCATGGCATCGAGTGTGTCCATGGTTTTCTCCTTAAGGTGACGATGACGCAGGCTGGTAAATGTACCCTGATTTAGTGTCATTTGCCGATCGGTTCCTGGTAGGCGCTGCGCGATTGACTCTTCCACGGCATTCGGCGAGATTGTGACGATTGCGAGAGATCAATCGCCAAGCAGGAAACCGTGTTCCGACTCGATAGAAAATCAATTTTCCTGTTATTGCTGCTGACTGGGGTGCTCGCCGGTATTGGATATTTTTTGTACGCGTCCGGGCTGGTCGACATCTTGCTCAGCAAGAAGAAACTGGTTGAATTCATTCGCGACCACCGTCAGTACGCCGCCGTTATCTTTATCGGGCTGCAGGCGATGCAGGTGGTGGCGGCGCCGATTCCGGGTGAAGTAACCGGTTTTGCCGGCGGTGTGATCTTCGGGCCGGCGCGGGGCATCATCTACTCCACGATCGGACTCACGATCGGCTCGTGGGTGGCGTTCATGCTGGCGCGGCTGCTGGGCCGTCCGCTGGTCGAGAAATTTGTCAGCCCGCAGATCATCGATCGTTACGATTACGTGATGAAGCACAAGGGTTCCTTTCTCGCGTTTCTCATGTTCCTGATTCCCGGTTTTCCCAAGGACTACCTGTGTTATGTGCTTGGGTTGGGGCATATGCGCCAGCGTGACTTTCTGCTCGTGTCCGTGTCTGGCCGTTTGTTGGGCACCATCCTCCTGACGATGGGCGGCACGTATTTCCGGGCTAATCACTACATGGCGTTGTTCACCTTAACCGGCATCAGCCTCGTCATTATTCTGGCTGCTCTGTTCTACCGCGATCGCCTGGAGCAATGGTTTCGGCAGATGCATCCAACGCAGCGGATAAAGTCGGCGGTCCTGCGACGATCTTCGAAATTGAAGGCAATGAATCAGGAGAGTCTGGCGTCGTGTCCACTGCCGTCTGCCGCCGATCTTTCCGGTGTAACGGTGGTGGAGTTAGACCCGACACCTCCTGCGCAGGACTATCAGGAGGCGATGCAGCAGGCGAACCGCGAAGCCACCTCGCGTCTGGGTGAGCCTATGCTTCTTTCCTGGTACGACCGTGACCGGGATTTCGAGGTGCCGGCGCATGTGAGCGAGTGCCATCAGGATGGCGCCGTTCCCGGCTACGTGGATTACGCCCTCCATCGCGGTGCTACCGTGAAGGTTGATATTGAAAACGGGCGCTTTGTCTTTTTCTACCGGCCAGTGGAATCCTGAGAAACTACGGACTCTCTCCGAGCCTTCCCCTAGGCCGCGTGCCTGGTACTTGAAACGGAACGAGGGTCAGCTCTCGATTCGGGCGAGGATCTGTTTCTGGGTGGAAATACGGTGTTCGGTTTTTGTCAGCCAGTCGCGGATGCGTACGGAATCCCCGAACTTGTCGAGCTTGCCCCAGGAATTGAGCAAGACGATGGTCAATGGGCGGCTGTTGATGGTGGTCTGCATGGCGATGCAGTTGCCCGCGGCCGCGGTGTAGCCGGTTTTGCTCAGTTCAATTTCCCACGAGCCAGAGCGCGCCAGGCGGTTGGTGTTCACGAACGCGATCTGTTTTCCCGTACGCAAATTAGTGACACCAAAACTGGCGGTGGTCGTCAGCTGATGAAACAGGAGATGCTTGTCGACGGCGGCAATTAGCTTGACCAGATCGCGCGCGGTGGAGATATTGTTGCTGTCGAGGCCGGAGGCATCGGCGTAGCGGGTGCTGAGCATGCCCAGTTGCTGCGCCTTGGCGTTCATGGCCTGCACAAAGGCTTCCTTGCCGCCCGGGTAAGTGCGGGCCAGCGCCGCGGCCGCGCGATTGTCCGAAGCCGCCAGGGCGGCATGCAGCAGATCGAGACGCGTGTACACGCTGTCGAAAGGCAGACGGGAGTGCGTCCCGCGCAGTCTGTCCCGGTCTTCCCTGGTGATGGCAATGGCTTCGGTGAGGGGTAACTCGGCCTCGAGTATCACCAGCGCCGACATCAGTTTCGTCAGCGATGCGATGGGGCGTGGTTGGTCCGCGTTATTTTCATAGAGCATCACGCCTTCACGGGTGTCCATGACCAGCGCTACGCCGGAACGCAGCGGCAAACGCCGGGCGCCGTTTTGACGGACGATGTCCAAGGCGTTGATGTAGGGCAGGGGTTGCGAACGGCTGTTGGACTCTGTTAATGCCGCCGTGTGGTCCTCGGGGGTGGCGACCGGTTCGTTTTGGGTGCCGGTGGCTTGTGGTGTGGCCAGAAAAACGGTCAGCGCGAGCATCCCGGAGATAGCTCCCCGCGCGATATGGTGTCGGTCCAGTTTCATTGCCTTCCTTGATGTTTGGTATTTGTTGCTTGTTCGTGGCTACGAACATTAATAATAGTAGGTATTTGCTGCAAGACCAGAGCACCCCATACCCGACGCACGGGCCTTTTTACCGCCCAGAAGGCCGGGAAACCGGCTTTCTGGGCC
>CAYIQV010000054.1:3175-9202 GCA_964365635.1 uncultured Acidiferrobacteraceae bacterium | reverse complement strand
AAACAGCGTCCGGCGATCCCCCGGGACCCGTTGACAGGAGGACAGCATGGCAAAGGCGAAATTGGCAAATAGGAACATAGGCCACGGCAACCTTGGGCAGCTTGTTTCTGAGCAGGATCGACAACGCATGATTGCCGAAGTGGCCTATTTCCGGGCTTTGGAACGCGGTTTTGGCAATGGCGGCAGCCCGCTGGATGATTGGCTGGCAGCGGAGCGCGAGATCAATCGGATATTGCCGAACCCACAGCAGCAGAGAGACGAATTGCTTGCTTACGAGAAATTTCGCCAGGCCGTCAGAAAGATGTTTGCGGAAGCCCGTGGTGCGGTAAACGCGGATACAGTGCGGCAGGCCTTCGATAAGGCCGCCGAGGAGGTCAAGAAGACAGGCGAACATACCGTCGAGACGGTTAACAAAATCAGCGCGACGCTGCGTAAAGACATGGCCGATGCGGCGCATAAGATGGGGCCAACGTGGGGAGCTTTCTCTGAGAAAACGGCTGATCTGTTCGATGTTTGGCATGACCGCGGCAACCTGTTTCTGGCACAAGCGGCCAACGCTGTGGGTGGATGGTTGCGGGAGATGGGTGTCAAACGTGAGCAACAAACCTACCATGCCGGCGAGATGGCCTATACCGGGGCGTTCGAATGTGTTGGCTGTGGCGAGCATTTGTTATTGCGCACACCGGCCCATCTGCCGGCATGTTCCAAATGTCATAAAATGGAATTCCGGCGCATCTAGACAGCCTGCGCGTGGATGATACTTTCTGTGCACGCTAGTTTGAGAATGCGTTAAACGGATAATCAAGATTCTTGAGGGGTCATGTACCAGCGTGTGTTGGTGCCCGTAGACGGCAGTCAGACTTCGGAACTTGCCTTGCGCGAGGCGGTTCGTCTCGCCAGCGATCAGAAAGCCGAACTCCGGATCATTTACGTTCTGGAAGATATTGTACCCCTGTGGGAGGTGGAATTGCTGAACATCAACGAGATTCGGCATGCCGTGCGCGAAACCGGGAAACGATTTCTGAAAAAGGCAGAAACCGCGGCACGCGCAGGCGGGGTCAAGGTGCAAACCGCGCTGGTCGAGGCCAGTCCGCCCGGCGCACGAGCCGCCACCATGATTGTGGAGGAAGCCAAGGCATGGCCGGCTGATCTTATTGTGATTGGAACGCATGGACGGAGAGGGGTCGATCATTTGCTGATGGGCAGTGGGGCAGAAGGCGTAGTTCGAATTTCACCCGCACCGGTCCTGCTGCTGCGGAGCAAGTAAATCGCTATACCCTGTCTCCTGCTTGGCCTTGGAGCGCAATACCACATATGTGGTTTGTGGTTTTAACCATGATTCTTATCAATAGTCCCGTTGCTATCTCCCTGTTCCATGCGCGCAGACTCTCTGTGAGCCGGGAGGACCTCTTCTGGGGGAAGCCTGTGCCACATCGGTTTCGAGCATGCCCTGCAAGGGTCCGTTTGACCCATGCGGAATACTTTCCGTGGTCCTTCCGCCAGAGTTTCCGGAGAGCGAAACTTTAGCTGCGGGAACTCCGCCGACAGTGGGGGATTCTGGGCTTCCCCATGCGTGCCTAGGCCCGGCTCAACACCGTCTGGACCGGGCCCTGAGGTGCTAATTTGGGTGGTTTTTGGGTTCCGGGGCGCACGGGAACGCGTCGAATATTTTTGTAGTATTCCCTCGGAGCTTGGGGTATATTGATTTTGCTGCAGTCGATGTATGTAATTTCGGTGGTCCTTCCGAGGTTTCTTCCGTGATCCCTGACACGCACTGCAACACAAACTAAATTTTATGAGGTTATTTTAATGCGTAACGGTACTGTAAAGTGGTTTAACGACTCCAAAGGCTTCGGCTTCATCAAACCTGAGGACGGCGGTGAAGACGTGTTCGTGCATCATTCAGTGATCCAGGGCAATGGTTTCAAGTCCCTGGCGGAAGGGCAGAACGTGACCTTTGAATCCCAGAAGGGACCGAAGGGACAGCAGGCGACCAAAGTCGTCGCTGTCTAAAGACTGTAAAAAGTCTTGTACGGAAACCCCGCTTCGGCGGGGTTTCTTTTTTGTGGCAGCGGTACACTCCGGCCCCAGCCACGGGCTCCGATTCATTTTGTATAATCGCGCGTTTTATTTTGAGCGAAAGTTTTGAGCCATGTCTGAACTAACCAGCGAAATCGCGCGCCGCCGCACCTTCGCCATCATCTCGCATCCGGACGCCGGAAAAACTACCCTTACTGAAAAGTTGCTGCTGTTCGGTGGCGCGATCCAGCTTGCTGGAACAGTGAAGGGACGAAAGAGTACGCGGCATGCGACGTCCGACTGGATGGAGCTTGAAAAGCAGCGCGGAATATCCGTCACCTCCTCCGTGATGCAGTTCCCGTACAAGGACTGCATTATCAATTTGCTTGACACACCCGGCCACGAGGATTTCTCCGAGGACACTTATCGCACGCTCACGGCGGTGGACTCGGCGTTGATGGTGATAGACAGTGCCAAGGGCGTCGAAGACCGCACTATCAAGCTTATGGATGTCTGCCGCCTGCGGCATACGCCCATCATGACGTTCATCAACAAACTCGACCGCGAGTCGCGCGATCCGGTGGAATTGATGGATGAAGTAGAAACCGTGCTCAAGATTCGTTGTGCGCCCGTAACCTGGCCCATTGGCAGCGGCAAGCGCTTCAAGGGTGTGTATCACCTGGTTGACGACAGTGTGCACTTCTTCAGCGCCCAGCATGGCGGCAAGATCCAGGAGGGCAAGGTGGTTCGCGGACTCAATAGTCCTGAACTCGACGAGATGTTGCAGGAACAGGCAACAGAGCTCCGTACCGAAATCGAGCTTGTCCGCGGCGCCAGCCACGCATTTGACTCGCAGGCTTATCTCCGTGGCGAACAAACGCCGGTGTTTTTCGGATCGGCGATCAACAATTTTGGCGTGCGCGAACTGCTCGACAAGTTCGTGCAACACGCCCCACCGCCGCATTCGCGGGTGGCCACGACGCGGGTGGTATTGCCCGAGGAGGAAGCGTTTACCGGGTTCGTGTTCAAGATTCAGGCGAACATGGACCCTAAACACCGTGATCGTATTGCCTTCTTCCGTATTACCTCCGGGAAATATTCCAAGGGCATGAAGGTTCATCAGGTTCGCATTAATCGCGATGTGCAGATTGCTAACGCCATTACCTTTATGGCCCGCGAACGTGAACAGGTCGACAGCGCGTATGCCGGTGACATCATCGGTCTTTACAACCATGGCACGATCCAGATTGGCGATACCTTTACGCAAGGCGAGGAGTTGAAATTTACCGGCATCCCGTACTTTGCCCCGGAACTGTTCCGGCGCGTGGTGTTGCGCGACCCCATGCGCATGAAGGCGCTGCAGAAAGGCCTGGATCAGCTGAGTGAGGAGGGGGCGACCCAGATTTTCCGGCCGCTGATCAGCAACGATCTCATCCTCGGCGCGGTCGGTGCCTTGCAGTTTGATGTCGTGGCCTACCGTCTGCAACACGAATATGGCGTGGAATGCACGTATGACACCATCGACGTGACCACTGCGCGCTGGGTGGAGTGCGACGACCAAAAGAAACTCGACGATTTCCGGAAAAACTACGAAATGCGCCTGGCCCTCGATCGTGCTGGCAACCTGACTTATCTGGCGCCATCGATGGTCAATCTCAATCTGGCGATGGAACGCTGGCCTCAGGTGCGTCTCGTGGCCACGCGCGAGCACTAGGGAACCTCTGATCAAGTCCGTTCGTGGTGAGCCTGTCGAACCATGAACGGCCAAATTGGCTGTCATTTATGGCATTTCCCGTTCACCCTTCGACAAGCTCAGGGCGAACGGGAGACTTGTTCAGAGCTTCCCTAGGGTAACGGATCAGGGGAAACTGGCTAACTCTAGAATGAATTGCTGATATTTCAGGGTATTGGACGGGGCTCAGGGCGGGTTATCGCTATCGGTTCCGCCGAGACCCTGTTCCGGACTGACCTTTCCATCGAGCAGCGCCCGGCGTCCCTCGAGGTGGAGCCGGCCTTCGGCAAACCAGCGGATCGCCAGTGGGAAGATCCGGTGCTCCTCCTTCAGCACCCGTGCCGCCAGGCTTTCGCGCGTGTCATTGGGCAGCACCCTGATTCTGGCCTGAACAATGATCGGGCCGGTGTCGACCTCGTTGGTGACGAAATGCACGGTCGCACCGTGCCAGTCGATGCCGCTTTCGATTGCGCGTGCGTGCGTGCCCAGTCCCGGAAAATTCGGCAGCAGCGAGGGGTGGACGTTGACGAGGCGGCCGGCGTAATGATCGATGAAGTTTTTGCCGAGGATGCGCAGGAACCCGGCGAGCACCACGAGTTGCGGCTGGCAGGCATCGATTTTTTGCATCAGCGCCTGATCAAACGCGTCGCGCGAAGCAAAGTCACGGTGACAGACCACATGGACAGGGATGCGCGCGGCCTGCGCGAACTGGAGTCCCGGCGCGTCCGGTTCGTTGCTGATGACGGCGCGCAGCTCAATCGGGAGATTCCCGGCGCGGGTGGCGTCGATGATTGCCTGCAGGTTGCTGCCGCGGCCCGAGATCAGGACGACGACACCGAGTGGCGTGCTCAAATCGGTAGCCCTACTTCGCTCCGCTGCGTTCGTCCTGTCATTATTTTCAGTAGCCCTACTCCGCTGCGCTCCGTTCGTCTTGTCATTATTTGAGGATGACGACCTGATCGTCTCCTTCGAAGCGTTCGATGCGGCCGATGACGGAAGCGGTTTCACCGGTGGCTTGGAGAATGTCGATGGTCTTTTCTGCATCCTGGGCATCGACCGCCAGCACCATGCCGATGCCGCAATTGAAGGTGCGGTACATTTCAAAATCTTCAATGCCGCCGTTTTCCTGCAACCAGTCGAAGATCGCGGGGCGTTTCCAGGCGCGGCCGTCGATGACGGCGCGCACGCCCTTGGGCAATACGCGCGGGACATTGCCCGGCAGACCGCCGCCGGTGATATGCGCGGCCGCATGCACGGGAACCAGGCGCATCAAGGCGAGCAGGGATTTGACATAGATGCGCGTCGGCGTGAGCAGCACCTCGCCAAGCGTGCGGCCATCAAATGGCTGGTCGAGCGCGGCCTTGTTCACCTCGATGACCTTGCGCACCAGCGAGTAGCCGTTGGAGTGGGGGCCGCTCGCGGCGATGCCGATCAGGACGTCGTTCATCTTGACCGAGAGACCGTCGATGATTTTCGATTTCTCCACAACGCCCACGGTAAAGCCCGCGAGGTCGTAATCGCCCTTGGCGTACATGCCCGGCATTTCCGCGGTCTCGCCGCCGACGAGGGCGCAGCCGGCCTGACGACAGCCTTCGCCGATGCCGCGAATCACCGCCTTGGCGATTTCATTGTCGAGCTTGCCGGTGGCGAAGTAGTCGAGGAAGAAAAGCGGTTCGGCGCCTTGCACGATGACATCGTTGACGCACATGGCGACCAGATCGATGCCGATGGTGTCGTGTTTGTTGAGGTCGATGGCGAGCTTGAGCTTGGTGCCGACGCCGTCGGTGCTCGACACCAGCACCGGCTCGCGGTAGCGGTCGGTCGGAATCTGAAACAGCGCCCCGAAACCACCCACGCCAGCCAGGACGCCGGGACGGTTGGTGGCGGCGGCGATGGGCTTGATGGCCTCGACCAGATCGTCGCCGGCATCGATGTCCACGCCGGCATCGCGGTAGGTGAGGGAAATACGCGGCTTATTCACGAAATTCTCCGGGACTCTTAAGGGTGCGTATGGTAGGGCGGCCACCGGCGGGTGTAAACCTTGACTTGAAACCGCCCTGTCGATAGCGTGCGTCGGTATAGGGCAGGAGGCCGAATCCTTGCGGGCCAAGCGCCTTCAGGCCCGACGGATTCCCTGGACAACCCGGAACGACAGTGAATTTTTCCCATCTTCCCAACCTGATCACGCTATCCCGCATCGCGCTGGCGCCGGTCTTGATCCTGCTGTTGCGAGAGCAGGATTATGTTTTGTCGCTCGTGGTGTTTGCCATTGCCGG
>CAYIQV010000054.1:0-3165 GCA_964365635.1 uncultured Acidiferrobacteraceae bacterium | reverse complement strand
TCGGCGGGGTCAACCAGAAGATCGAGGGCTTCTTCGACGTCCTTATCGCCAAGCGCTTCCACCTGACCAGCCGCCTCGGTTCCATCCTCGATCCTCTGGCCGATAAAATATTGCTCGTCAGCGCCTACGTGATGCTCACCCTGCTGGAGCACGTGCCTTTCTGGTTGATGCTGACGGTGGCGTTTCGTGATCTGTTTATTATTGGCGGCTATCTGGTTTATACCTCCATGGTCGGTCCGGTGCAGATGCGCCCCAGCCTGCTCAGCAAGTTCAACACGCTCATGCAAATCGCACTCGTGATCGTGATCCTGCTGCAGCAGGCCCTGACCATGGTTTACCCCGTGATGGTGGAAGGGCTGGTGTACACGGTCATGGCGACCACGGTTGCCAGCGGTGTGCATTACGTCTGGCTGTGGGGTATGCGCAAGGAAGTTGCACCGGTAAAACCAGCAAAGCGTCACCAAGGAGGAAGTAACGCATGACCGAAACGCGATCCATTTTCAGTCTGGCGCTGCTGGTGTTTGCCGGCTGGCTGGTCTATTTGCTGGCGCCGGTGTTGACCCCGTTTCTGTTCGCCGGGCTGCTCGCTTATGTCTGCAATCCGATGGTGACACGACTGACGCGGATTCATTTGCCGCGGCCGCTCGCCGTCATCCTGGTGTTCCTGCTGTTTGCGGCGTTGCTGGCGGCCATTCCATTTTTTCTGATTCCGGCCGTGCAGTCACAGATCGCCGCGTTTGCCGCCAAGGCGCCCCAGTACCTGGATTGGTTGCAGCACACCGCGCTGCCGCAAGCCGAGGCCATATTGGGAGTCGATCTGGCGCCCGACATGGAGGCCATCCGGCAAACATTTCTTGACCACTGGCGCGAGCTGGGCAACTGGGCGGGGGCGCTGACGGCCTATGTGGCGCAGTCCGGCCTGAATCTGCTCGGCTGGCTCGTTAATCTGTTATTGATCCCGGTGGTGACGTTCTATCTGTTGCTGGACTGGGAGAGCATTCTCATGCGCGCCAAGGGCCTGTTTCCTCCCCGCTGGCAGGGCCGCGTGCAGCGGCTGGCACAGGAGACGGATAAGGTGCTGGGCAGTTTTCTGCGTGGCCAGTTGTCGGTGATGGCGGCGCTGACCGTCATTTATTCCGTCGGCCTTTCCGTGGCGGGTCTCGATCTGGCGCTGCCGATCGGACTCCTTGCCGGACTGGTGAGCTTCGTCCCCTATCTGGGCTTCATCACCGGCATGCTGACCGCCGGCATCGCCGCCTATTTGCAGTTTCATGATGCCTTCCACCTGCTGGCGGTGCTGGCCGTATTTTTGAGTGGGCAGTTACTCGAAGGCTTGTGGTTGACGCCAAGGCTGGTGGGCCATCGCATCGGTCTGCATCCCGTGGCGGTGATCTTTGCCATCATGGCGGGCGGCCAGTTGTTCGGCTTCCTGGGTGTGTTGCTGGCGTTGCCGTCCGCCGCCGTACTCAAGGTGTGGCTGCGCCATGTGCATGAGACCTATGTGCGCGGTACCACCGACGCTCCCAGAAAGAAGCGCCGTGTCACCTCACGCGAAACACCATGAGTTATCAGCTTTCGCTGAACCTGCGGCTGAAGGACGGTTCTTCGTTCAGTAATTTTCTGGCAACGGCCAATCTTGAGGCGCTGGAACGTCTGCGCTCGGCCGTGGTGGCGGCCGCCCAGGGCGAAACGCGTGAGCCGGCGTTGTTCCTGTGGGGCGCCTCCGGGTCCGGCAAAACCCATTTGTTGCAGGCCGCCTGCCGGTTGGCGCAGGAGTTCGGTATCTCGCCGGTTTATGTTCCCTTGCGCGAAACATCCGATCTTTCGATCTCGCTGCTGGAAGATGTGGGGGATATGCCACTGGTTTGTCTTGACGACGTCGATTGCATTGCCGGCAAGCCTGAATGGGAAACGGCGTTGTTTTCCCTGAGTGAACATCTGCGCCACGCCCGCGGCACACTGATTGCCGCCGCCGCGGGAGGTCCGAACCACATCGGCTTGCGCATGCCTGAACTTAGCACCCGCCTTGCCTGGGGGCCGGTGTATCAATTACAGCCGCTGGACGATGTGGAAAAACTGGATGCCGTGCGCCTGCGCGCACGCAACCGCGGGTTTGAAATGTCGGAGGAGGTGGTGCGGTATATTCTCAACCGCTATCCGCGCGACACCCATTCCCTGTTCGGTCTGCTCGACCGCATCGATCGCGCCTCGCTGGCACATCAGCGGCGCGTCACGATTCCGTTTATTCGCAGCCTGGAAGCCGGCTGATTAATTATGATTTTTTTGACGCAAAGACGCGAAGGCGCAAAGAAAAGACCGGAATAATAGAATGTAGGGTGGGCACCGCCCACCGTCGGACAGCCAGCGCAGCCGTGTTGGTGGGCGCTGCCCACCCTACAAAGATATGTCAGGATATTTTTGAGATAGGTTCTAATTAAATAGAGGTTTTCTTTGCGCCTTCGCGTCTTTGCGTCAAAAACTATTATCCAGAACTTTCTTAAATAATTTTCAGCACATTCTCCGGCGGCCGGCCGAGCGCCGCTTTGGTTCCGCTGACGACAATAGGCCGCTCGATCAGTCGGGGATACTTGACCATGGCGCGGACGATCTCGGCATCGGACAGATCGGGCTTGTCGAGTCTGGCCTTATTGTATTCCGTTTCCTTTTTGCGCAGCAGTTCGCGTGGCTTCAGGCCAAGGAGCTTGAGCAGGTGTTTGAGTTCGGACTCGGATGGGGGATTTTTCAGGTATTCGATGACCTGTGGTTTGATTCCGTGTTCTTCGAGCAGCTTCAGTGTTTGCCGCGATTTGGAGCATTGGGGGTTGTGATAGATCGTGACCGGCATGTTGTCTCCAGTAAATTCGATTCGCGTGTTTTCTTGACAGCTTACCATGGCAGGGCTAGGTTTGGTTCCGAATGACCATACATCCCCGCCGGTCAGTCGGTCTGAAGGATATTTATTCCTTTACCGCGCAATTTGCAAAAATCGTCCGGCAGCGCTTCGCGGATGATCGCTGCTTGCGCGTGGCCGGCGCACTTTCCTACACGACGCTGTTGGCGCTGGTGCCGCTGACGGCGGTGGCCTTCGCCGTGTTGTCGCTGTTGCCCGGGTTCGAGTCGTGGATGTCGATGGTGCTACAATTTATCTACAGTAATTTTGTGCCG
>CAYIQV010000053.1:0-9221 GCA_964365635.1 uncultured Acidiferrobacteraceae bacterium | reverse complement strand
GATCGACGACGACAACGCCGGCCACGCCTACGGCTTCACGCGCGCGCTCGATCACACCGGTGCCGTGCTCGGAGCGCTCGCGGCCGCGGCCATCGTGTACTGGGGCACAGCGCGGCTCGATGTCGTGATCGCGCTGTCCGCCATTCCCGGGTTGCTGGCCGTGAGTCTCGTCGTTTTCGGCATCAAGGAATCGCCGCGCACAGATAACGTTTCCGCCGAGCGCGCACCGCTAAGCTGGTCACGCCTGAGCCCGATCACGCGGCGCTATCTCGCGGTGCTGGCATTTTTCACGCTCGGAAAAATCCCCGAAACCTTCCTGCTGCTGCGCGGCCACGAACTGGGCATGCCGGTGGTCGAGCTGCTGCTGCTGTGGGCGGCGATGCACGTGGTGAAGGCCGCCGTGTCCGTACAAGCCGGCCAGCATACCGACCGCGTCGGGCGCCGGCCGCTGATCCTGACCGGCTGGATGGTTTATGCCACCACATTATTAGCGCTGGCCTTCGTCACCCAACCGCTGATGCTCTGGGGCTGGAGCCTGGCGCTCGGTTTCTATTTCGGGCTGACCGAAGGCGCGGAGCGCGCGCTGGTGCGCGACCTCGCCGCGCCCGCCGAGCGCGGCACGGCATTCGGCTGGTTTCACGTGCTCGTGGGCATGGTTGCAATTCCGGCGGGACTGCTGATCGGCGGGCTGTGGAGTTTCTATGGCGTCAAAACCGCCTTCCTCGTTTCCGCGCTGCTGGCCACGCTCGCCACCGCCGGTTTCTGGCGTTTCGTGCGCCCCTGACCGTTTCCATTTTCCCCCATTTCACATAAGCTGCGCGCCCATGACCACGCCCGCCTCCCTGCGCCTGAACAAGAACGAAGAACGCCGACTGCGTGCCGGGCACGTGTGGGTCTTCAGCAATGAGGTGGATACACGCGTCACGCCGCTGAACCAGTTCGAGCCCGGACAGCCGGTACGGATTGAAGAGGCCTCCGGCCGGGTGCTGGGAACCGGCTATGTCAATCCACATGCCCTCATCTGCGCGCGTCTGGTTTCGCGCGACCCGGAATATTTTCTGGATCAATCGCTGCTCGTGCACCGGCTTAACATCGCGCTTTCCCTGCGCGAACGGCTGTTCGATACTCCTTACTACCGCCTCGCCTTCGGGGACGCCGACAATCTGCCGGGTCTGGTCGTGGACCGTTACGGGGAGGTCGTGGTGGTGCAGATTACGACGGCCGGCATGGAGCGGCTGAAAAGCGAGATCGTCGCTGCCCTGACGAAGGTCATCAACCCGCGCGCCATTCTTTTCCGCAACGACACGGCCAGTCGCGAACTCGAAGGCCTGACAAACTATGTCGAAACCGCCTTGGGGGAAGTACCGGAACATCTGACACTGGATGAAAACGGTACAAAGTTCGAGATTCCACTGCTCACCGGCCAGAAAACCGGCTGGTTCTATGACCAGCGGCTGAACCGTGCGCGGTTTCGCCATTACGTCCGCGGCCTGCGGGTGCTCGATGTCTTCAGCTACCTCGGGGCTTGGGGTGTGCAGGCGGCGTGCGCCGGGGCGGAATCGGTGTTGTGCGTGGACAGTTCTGCCAAGGCGCTCGACGGGGTGCGGCGCAACGCGGAGCTTAACGACGTTGCCGGCAAGGTCAGCGTGGAACAGGAAGATGCCTTTGAAATGCTGAGACGCCTGCGGGCCGCGCGTGAACGTTTCGATGTGGTGGTGGTCGATCCCCCGGCCTTCATTAAACGCAAGAAAGATATAAAGGAAGGCACGCTGGCGTACCAGCGGCTCAACCAGATGGCCATGCAGGTGCTGGCGAAAGACGGGATACTGGTTTCCTGTTCCTGTTCCTATCATATGATGCGCGAGACGCTGCGCGATGTACTGCTCAAGAGCAGCCGCCACGTGGATCGCTTCATGGAGATCGTCGAAGAAGGTCATCAGGGCCCGGACCACCCGGTACACCCCGCTATCCCGGAAACGGCATATCTTAAAGTTTTCGTCACCCGCCTCCTGCCAAACTGAGTCTAAACGTGCGGGTGTAGCAGCAGTTCGCCTGCCAAGCTCGCGGAAATAAACAGCATTTCAATAAGTTGTATTGGCAGAGCGATCATTCTCCGCCAGCCATGTAGCCCCATTCTAATGGCACATTTCATGCATTGTTTCTGGCAGACCTATCAAATTTGGGGGTTTCACAATGGAATGTACTCATTCAAAAAGTTGCGAGCTGTTCGCCCAGTTCGCACTCAACCCGGCACTCAAAGTCTGGCAAATCCATTACTGTGACGCCGATCAGCACGCCCGCTGCGCGCGCTATCAGCTGTCGCTCTCGGGCCAGGCGGTGCCGCTAAACCTGCTGCCCAATGGCAAGATCGTGGAAGCACCGCGCGACAACAACGCCTATGGCGCCACCGCCCTGTTCAACGCCATCCTGAAAGATCGCACCCCCATGGTGGAATCGATGCTGAAGAACGGCATCGATATCAACGTCAGGACTCCGGATGGCACCACACCGCTCATGGCAGCCGTGGCCAAGGGAAGCCTCGAGATCATGCAGTTGCTGGTCGCCAAGGGGGCCGATGTCAATGTCCAGAACAACGTCGGCGAGACCGCCTACATGCTGGCAACGCGTTCCGCTTTTGCCCCGGGGATCGCACTGCTGAAGGCATCCGGTGCTACAGCGTCCGCCACCATCGATGCTGAATTCGATGCGATGCAGAATGAGGCCCCGGCTCCGAAGGCCGAGGCCAGTGCACGCGTGGTGCCCATGCCGACAGAACGAAAACCGGCGAGTGCACCTGCCGAACAAGCGGGCAAATCCGGTCATGGCTATTACCTGCGCATCACGGCCAAATTCGATCGCGCCGTTTCCGCCAAGGTCGTGGAGATATTCCGTGACCTGAGAATCGACACCGACGCTACCATGCAGAAGCGGCCGTCCGAGGGCGTAAAGATGTCGCCCATCTTTGTCCTGACTGCACCGGTCGCGGAACAGACAATATTCAGGGCGATCGCCAAAATTGAAAGCCTGGGATCAAGTGTCAGCGGAGTGATCTGCATGCGTCTTGAAGAATTAACGGGTTCCGGCAAGACACGGAGGGCGTCATGATCGAATATTGGCCTTGGTGGCTTGGCGCACTCGCACTCGCAGGCATCACACTGGGATTCTGGACGATCGTCGGTCGCCCGCTCGGGGTTTCCGGGAGTTGGGGCCGCATCACCGGCTGGCGTGAATCACGCAAGGTCGAGAAGATCGAGGCGTCGATGCGCAAGAACCCTTCCGCCATGGAAGACGCGCTGCTCGCCGCCACACTGGCGGAATTCGGCGAACAACAAACGCTGCAAACACTGTATGCCGCCGGCGCGGGTGCGGCGCCGCTGTCTAACACCAGAAGGCCCGCTCCAGCCGCGGCCAGGAAAGTCGCAACGGCTGCGCCGCTGGCGGATCGCACCTCTTGGGGAGTGCACGTGACTTTTCTGATGTCGATGCTGGTCGGCGGCCTGTTCGCGGCGATCTCCACGGGCGAACTCCAGTGGCATTTTGACTTGGGCACCGTTCATACCGCGTTCTTCGGCAACGGCATGGAAATGTGGTTTGCCCTGCTGCTCGGCGGCGCCATGGTCGGATTCGGCACGCAGATGGGGGGCGGCTGCACCTCCGGTCACGGCCTGAGCGGCTGTTCACGCCTCGTTCCCGCCAGTTTGGTGGCCACCTGTATGTTCTTTGGCAGCGCCGTGGCCGTTTCATTCTTCGTGGAGGTAATTTCCAAATGACTTCCCTGCAACAGCATCTGCGTTATTCCGCCTTCGGGCTGCTGATGGGCCTTGCCCTGAGCTTCATCGGTTTCACGAACTACGGTGAAATCCACAACATGTTCACCTTCGCCGACTGGCGTCTGTTTCTGACCTTTGCCGGCGCCGTGGCGCTATCGATGGTCGGTTTCTTCGTGCTGACCCGGGGTCAGCACATCGCCAAAAAACATCTTCATAAAGGTACGATCCCCGGGAGCATCCTCTTTGGGGTCGGCTGGGCGCTGACCGGTTCCTGCCCCAGCATCGCCCTGGTGCAACTGGGTCAGGGTTACGTCCCGGCCGCCTTCACCATTGTCGGTATCTTCTTCGGTACATGGGCCTACAAACACGTACATCGTGAATTCTTCCGCTGGGATACCGGTTCCTGCGAATAACAGCGGAAAAATCCAGTCACCGCGAGAACCGATTGGTATAAGCAGCATGTCACAAAGGGCGCCACGAGCGCCCTTTGTTTTGGTGAACAGGTTCAGGAGTACTGCGCGGCATCAGTTGATCCTTCCGTTTTGCGTTCTCTCAAATAGATGGGCGTAGAATGATTTCATGAAGATCCATCAGCTCACGATCGAGGAAGCACTCCACAGCCTCCACACGACCACGCTGGGGCTAACCCACGATGAGGCGGCCAGGCGCTTGGCCGAATTCGGGCCCAATCGCGTCGAGCGCATTCAGCAAGAGCGCTGGCCGTCGCACTTCCTCAAGGGCTTTACCCATTTCTTTGCGGTCATCCTCTGGTTTGCCGCGGCCCTGGCCTTTTTCGCCGAATATCAGGAACCCAGGCAGGGAATGGCGACCCTGGGTATCGCCATCCTTGGCGTTATTCTGGTCAACGGTCTTTTTTCCTTCTGGCAGGAATATCGCGCCGAGCAGGCGCTCGCCGCCCTTACGCGCCTGCTGCCACATCAAACCAAGGTGCTGCGCGACAGTTCAGTAGTCACGCTATCCACGGTCGAACTGGTGCCCGGCGATATCGTGCTGCTCGAAGGCGGGGACGACATTCCCGCCGATTGCCGGATCATCGAGGCCTATGGTGCGCGCGTAAACAACGCCACCATTACCGGCGAATCCGTGCCGCTGCCGCGCGACGCCTCCCCTTCCGAGACTGAGGCAGTCCTGCATGGCCGCAACATTCTGCTTGCGGGCACGTCGCTCGTATCCGGCGATGTCAAAGCCGTGGTGTTCGCCACCGCCATGCGCACGGAATTTGGCAAGATCGCCCACCTGACCCAGACCACCAGCACTGAACAGTCACCCATACAGCAGGAAATTGTGCGGCTGTCGCGCGTCATCGCGCTGATCGCGGTGGGACTTGGCGTGCTGTTCTATTTTATCGGGCAGTACCTGGGTCTCTCCTTCTGGGCCAGCCTCATCTTTGCCATCGGCATCATCGTCGCCAACGTGCCAGAAGGGCTGTTGCCGACGGTAACGCTCGCGCTGGCCATGAGCGCGCAACGCATGGCACGGCGTAACGTGCTGATCCGTCATCTGCCTTCGGTGGAGACGCTTGGTTGCGCCACCGTCATCTGCACGGACAAGACCGGCACGCTCACCCAGAACCGCATGGAGGTGAAACAGATATTCATTGGTGGAAATTTCCATACACCGGCCAACACCAGCGCCATGCGGGAGACGCACACTCCCTTCTTTGAAACTGCGCTCCATTGCCACAACCTCAGGGAGACGGGATCGGAAAAGAATCATGCCTATCTCGGCGATCCGATGGAAATCGCCTTGGTGCGCCTGGCCCAAAACGCGCTCGCCCTGCCCACCCTCTTTCCGCGCATACATGAAGTCCCTTTTGATTCGGAGCGGTGCCGTCAGTCCACCCTGCACGAAACGCCGGCCGGACCCACGCTCTACACCAAGGGCGCGCTCGAATCGATACTGCCATTGTGCCAAGGAACACTGATGGGTAAAGGTTCCGAGCCGCTCACGCCCGCCCTCGCCAAGTCCTTTCTCAAGGCCGAGGCCGAGATGGCGGAACAGGGCCTGCGCGTGCTGGCGCTCGCGCACCGGCCGGTGGCGCCGGATGAGCCGCGCGAAAATCTGGAACGCAATCTGATTCTGACGGGCCTTGTGGGTTTCCGCGATCCGCCGCGGCCCGAGGTGCCCGAAGCCATCCGCCACTGCCATGAGGCCGGCATCAAGGTCATCATGGTCACGGGCGACCATCCGCATACGGCGTTGGCGATCGCGCGTGAAATCGGACTGGTACATACCTCCGTGCCGCTGGCTGTCTCCGGCGAGCAACTGCGGCGGATGACGGATGCGGAATTGCAACTTGCGCTGGATGCGCCGGAGATTATCTTTGCGCGCGTCGGCGCCGACCAGAAATTACGCATCGTCCGGGCCTTGCGTAACAAGGGTGCAATCGTGGCCGCCACCGGCGACGGCGTCAATGACGCGCCCGCGCTCAAGCAGGCGGACATCGGCATCGCCATGGGCATCACCGGCACGGATGTGGCGCGCGAATCGGCGCACATGATCCTGCTCGACGATAATTTTGCGAGCATCGTTGCCGCCATCGAGGAAGGCCGGGCCGTCTATGACAACATCCGCAAGTTTCTCACTTACGTCCTCACGTCCAACGTGCCCGAGATCGTGCCTTATCTCGCCTTCGTGCTGTTCCGCATCCCCTTGCCACTGACGATCATCCAGATTCTGGCGGTGGACCTCGGCACCGACATGCTGCCGGCGCTGGCGCTCGGGGCGGAACCGCCGGGAGCGCAGGTCATGAAACGGCCGCCACGGGCTCCCGGCATCCACCTGCTGAATTGGCCGCTGCTGGCGCGCGCTTATCTTTTCCTGGGTCTGATGGAAGGCATCGCCGCCCTGGCGGCGTTTTTCTTTGTGCTGAACGAAGGCGGCTGGCGTTACGGCGAGGCCCTGGGTGTCGGCGATCCTTTATACATACAGGCCACGACTGCCTGCCTTTCCGCCATTATTGTAATGCAGGTGGTAAACGTGTTCCTGTGTCGCAGCGAACGCGGTTCTGTGTTTGCGCGCGGCACTTTTTCGAATCGCCTGATCCTGCTGGGGCTTGCTGCTGAAATCGGATTAATACTTTTTATCGACTACACGCCATGGGGAAACCGGATATTCGGTACTGCTCCGATACCATGGAATGTCTGGCTCTATGTCACGCCGTTTGCGCTGGCCATGCTGCTGCTCGAAGAATTGCGCAAAACTCTGGTCGGGACACGATACGGAAAACCGGAAAATAGCGGCGCGCCGCCGCGCCCTGTGTGATATTCAAAACAGCATGGCGCCGCCGCTGTTGGAGGCGCCATCCGCGAGCGCGATGAAGCCCCGCCGGTTGCCACGAAAGTGTTGTTCTGCGCCGTTCCGATGTTAGCGGGCTGCTGAAGGGCCCGTAAATGAAACGTTCGATGTGATGCCGACGGAAGCTGGTATCCCGAATCCGCCGATTTTGCTGGCGCTGGTTCCTGGCCGCCGGCCTGCGGGATGATGAAGATTCTTTCGTGCCTGACTAAAACCGCTGCCGCACGCTGAATGCCCCGCGCAGGTCGCCTTCCTTGAAGCCGGTCGCCTCGTCCTCGGGATAGCGTCCCTTGATCTTGGCGTGTAGCCCCGGGTCGATATTTTCGCCGTGGCAGATGAGACACGGGGCGCCTTTGGGAATGGCGATCGCCTTCATGTAGCGGAACTCTCTCAAGTCGTCCGTTTGCACGATCTCGTAGTGTTCCAACTACGCCGGGTTCTCGCCCTGCTTCACGCGTTGCTCGAAATTTGCGAGCACTTTTCTCTCCCACTTATCCGGCGCGTCGTAGAGGTTGCGCAGCTTGAGGCTCGTGCGCCGGATTAGCATGTTCTGCTTCTGCGACGCTTCCTTGGCAATCGCCAGCCCCCTGACGTTGCATGAGTGGATGGCGAGCTCCGGTCCGCCTTTCTTCAGCGCGGTTTGCAGTTCCTGCTGCAGCGCCGCCTGTGTCTGTTTGACCGCCTCGCGGCTGGCGGCGGCGCGTTGTGCGAGGTCGTCATCGGCCCGTGCCGCGGGAACCAGGGCGGCGATACCGATGAGCACAAGGGCGGAAATGACTTTCAGCATGGGAATATTCCTCGCGGGATGAGGCCGGTCTGGATTGCCTTAATTCAGGGATGAACAAAGATTAGATGCATTCTTATACTCTGGCAAGCCGCGCCTGCAACGGTCAAAGCGATAGAAATGCCTGCCGCCGCCTACATTAGGGATGAGCGCGGGCACGTTACAGCGGTCGGAGGACATAGGTGGCGACTGGATTTTGTTTTGCCATATTTGCAGGCCGATCACGATGTAAGCAATGAGCGCCAACACCTTGGCTGTGAGACAGCTGTGAACGAAGGGGGTATTGCCGTATCTGGATCGCGAGCAGAATCGCCGAGCCGAGCAGGACCGTATCAATAATATGTGCGTGTGCGGTGTTACCTGCACCCATTCCTCTGAAGCCAGGGTGATTCGCGGATCATCCAGATACCGCGGATCATGTAACCAGTGATGGAAAGAATCACGCAGGTGATGTGGATGGTTCTGAGGCAAGCGTGCGCCGGCCCCTCGTGATGCGCGACAGGACTCCAAGTCTCTCTCGCGCACTCGGTTAGAACCGGCGCAACTATCCCGGGTCTCGCTTCGCTCGCCCGGGCCTCGGCCGCCCTGCGGCTGAGAAACGCCACAATGGCTGTACGCCGCTATGGGCTGGCTGCTTCGCCCGCCAGCCCGCGGCTCCCTCGTACTACTCGCCTCGGTGCTTCGCACCTTCCGTGGCTCGTAGCGATGGTGAACACGTGGTTGGAAAATTTTGCCTCGCCTGAACGCCTGTCATTGGTCGCGCCGTGAATACGGACGGATCCCGGACGATTTTTCAATATTTCGGCGCTTGGCGTCGGTTCGTCCGCCACAGGGCATGGAATCATTCCAATTCAAGTCGTTTAGGGAACCTCTGAATAATTCAAAAAATACTATCTCTCACCGCAAAGGCGCAAAGAGCGCAAAGGTTTTTTCTCTATAAATCTCATGCTTTTCTTTGCGTTCTTCGCGTCTTTGCGGTGAATAACCAAATTAATCAGACTTTCCTTAGGTGAATTCATTTTCCCTTCGCCGCGCGTCCCGCGGCGCGTGCAGGGCAGGCTTCTTGCCTGGTGCGGCATTTTGCCGCACACGCGATACCCGCTCATGCTTGTCATGTCCCGATGGCGGGTGGCAGAATGGCTGCGTCAGATGCGGAGGTGAACTCGATCGCTATGCCGGCACTGCAGGATATTTTTTCCCAAACGTCCGACGCCGTCTTTGCCATTGACGGGACGCACCGTATTGTTTATCAGAATAGAACGTTCACTGAAATATTTCCGCACAAGAATTCGGCGCCGCCTCAGCGGAAATGTTACGAGGTGCTTTGCGGCCGCACCCTGGAGGGGAAA
>CAYIQV010000052.1:0-9228 GCA_964365635.1 uncultured Acidiferrobacteraceae bacterium | reverse complement strand
CAGCCGTCCTGGATGTTGGTGCGCGCGCCGATGCGGATAATGTTCACGTCGCCGCGCACCGAGCACATCGGCCAGATGGAAGTATTCTCGCCGACGACCACATCGCCGATGATCGTGGCGGCTTCGTCCACGTAGGCCGTGGGGGCGATGATGGGGAGGATGTTCTTATAGGGGCGTATGGCCATGCGACTCACCGGAATAAATTTCCAAGACGAAATTCTGCTGCTGTGAAGTTTCACTCATACAGCGGCATCCATTCAAGCGGCGGTTCCGACAGCAGGCCCGCTTGCTGTTTGAGCGCGAGAACCTGGTCCTCCCAGTAGCGCTGGGTGTTGAACCACGGGAAGTTGCGCGGGAAGGCGGGGTCGTCCCAGCGCGCCGCGAGCCACGCGCAGTAGCGCAGCATGCGCAGGGTGCGCAGCGGTTCAATGAGGCGCAGTTCGGAGGCATTGAACTCCATGAACTGGGTGTAGCCGGAAAGGACTTCGCCAATCTGTTGTTCCATCTCCTCGCGCTCCCCCGAGAGCAGCATCCACAAATCCTGTATCGCCGGTCCCATGAGGCAGTCGTCGAAATCCACGAGGTGCGGGCCGGTCTCGGTCCAGAGAATATTGCCGAGGTGACAGTCGCCGTGCAGGCGTATCCACACGGCATCGCCCGCGGCACGAAAGGCCTCCTCGATCGGCGGCAGCAGGTATTCCGCAATCCCGAAAAAGGACTCGCGCAGTTCGGGCGGGACAAAATCGTGTTCTTTGAGGTATTGCACCGACTGCCGGCCGAATTCCTGCACGCCTAATCGCGGGCGATGCTGGAACGGCTCGGTGCGGCTGATGCGGTGCAGCCGACCAAGATAGCGGCCGAGCAGGGCGCGGTCCGCGCCCGTGTTCAACTCGGGCGCACGTCCCGGTTGCCAGGGAAAGACAGAAAAGCGGAAACCGGCATGGAAGCCCAGAGTTTTGCCGTCCTGGCGTACAAGCGGCGCCACGGCTGGAATTTCATGGTCGGCGAGATGCTGGGCGAAGCTGTGTTCCTCAAGAATGGCCGCGTCGTCCCAGCGCGCGGGGCGGTAGAACTTTGCCACCAGCGGCCCATGTTCCTCGGTTTCCACACGATAGACACGGTTTTCGTAACTGTTGAGCGCCAGCAGTGCCCCGGTGCAACGCACGTCAAAGGTTTCCACCGCGTCGAGGATGACCTCGGGCGTGAGTGCGTCGTAGGGATGAGCGGAGGCGGTCATGAGAGGCGCACGTTATAATAGTCTGACATGGAAAACACCTCTTTGGCCGCCAACCCCCTGCTGGATTTTGATGTACAGGGAAGTACGAATGCCGCGAGCGCAGGACGCGCAGGAGCGGCGTCAGGCCTGCCGCGTTTTGGCGCGATCCGCTCCGAGCATGTCGGTCCGGCGCTGGACCAGCTCCTTGCCGAAAACCGCGAAAAGCTCGAACGCCTGGTGGCCTCGGGTGGACCGTACACCTGGGACAATTTTGCACAGCCGATCGAGGACATGAAGGAACGGCTGCAACGGATGTGGTCGCCGGTGTCGCACCTGCATTCGGTCATGGACAGCGAAGCCCTGCGCGCGGTCTACAACGCCGGCCAGCCACGCATCGCCGAATACTACACGGCGTTGGCGCAGGACGAGCGCCTGTATGCAGCGTACAAGGCCATCGTGAAGAGCGCCGATTTTGCGCGCCTGACCCAGGCGCAGAAAAAAATTATCGAAAACACCGTGCGCGACTTCCGGCTGGCGGGCGCGGAGCTGAGCGACGCCGACAAAAAACGTTTCATGGAAATCCAGAAGGAACTCTCCACTCTGACATCGAAGTTTTCAGAAAATGTGCTCGATGCCACCCAGGCTTGGGAACTGCTGATTACCGATGAAAAGGATCTCGCCGGGCTGCCCGACAGCGCGCGTGCGGGAGCGAAACAAACGGCGCAGCAGGAAAACAAGGACGGCTGGAAGTTCTCACTCGAAGCGCCGTCGTACATCGCCTTCATGACCTATGCCGATCACCGTGAGTTGCGACGCCAGATGTACGAGGCCTTTGTCACGCGCGCGAGCGAATGCGGGCCGAGCGCTGGCAAATGGGGCAATGGCGATCTGATCGTGCGCATCCTCAGGTTGCGCACGGAGGCCGCGCGGCTGCTCGGCTTTTCCAACTACGCCGAGTACGCGCTGCAAACGCGCATGGCCAAAACAGTTGCCGAGGTCATGGATTTTCTGCGCCATCTGGCCACGCGCTCGCGACCGCCCGCGCAAAAGGATTTGGAGGAGCTGCGCCAATTTGCCCGGGAGAAATTCGGCATGGTAAAGCTGGAAGCCTGGGACCTTGCCTATTACTCCGAGAAGCTGCGGCAGGCGAAGTACGCTTATTCCGAAGAGGACGTGCGGCCCTATTTTCCCGAGGACAAGGTGGTGCCGGGCATGTTCGAGGTCGTGCGCCGGTTGTACTGGCTGGATATCCAGCCGGTGGACCATACGGAACGCTGGCATCCCGACGTGAAATTCTACGAAATCCGCAATGAGCAGGGCGAGGTGCGCGGGCGGTTTTACCTCGACCTGTATGCGCGGCCCAACAAGCGTGGCGGGGCCTGGATGGACGACTGCATCAACCGCAAGCGCCTGGCCGACGGCGTGCAGGCGCCGGTGGCGTACCTTGTATGCAATTTTTCACCCGCGGTGGAAGGCCAGCCGGCGCTCTTTACCCACGACGAGGTCACGACGCTGTTCCATGAATTCGGCCACGGCCTGCACCACATGCTGACGCAGGTGGACTATGTCGGCGTCGCCGGCATCAATGGCGTGGCGTGGGATGCGGTCGAATTGCCCTCGCAGTTCATGGAGAACTGGTGCTGGGAGCGCGCGGCGCTCGACCTGATTTCGGGGCACTACGTGAGCGGCGAGAAGATTTCCACGGCGCTTTTCGACAAGATGCACGCGGCGCGGAATTTCCAGTCCGGCATGCAGTTCGTGCGTCAGCTTGAATTTTCGCTGTTCGACATGCGCCTGCACAGCGATTACAACCCGGCCGGGAAGGTGAGCGTGCAACAGCTGCTCGATGCCGTGCGTGCCGAGGTGGCCGTGGTGGTGCCGCCGGCGTTCAGCCGCTTTCAGAACAGCTTTTCGCATATTTTTGCTGGCGGCTACGCCGCCGGCTACTACAGTTACAAGTGGGCCGAAGTGCTGTCGGCCGATGCCTTCAGCAAGTTCGAGGAGAAGGGCGTTTTCGACCGCGCGACTGGCCTCGAATTTTTACAGAATATTCTGGAGCAAGGCGGAGCCCGTGAACCCATGGAGCTGTTTGTGAAATTTCGCGGACGCGAACCGAAGATCGATGCACTGCTGCGGCATTCTGGTCTGGCGGCTTAGGAGGAGTAATGTTGGAAACCAAATGTCTGACAAGGCTTCTTGTGGCGCTCGCTTTTCTGCCGGGCGCTGCCTTCGCTGAAACGGTTTATGTCATCGACAAGCTGTATGTGGGCATGCGTGCCGAGGCAATCGAGACGAGTCCGGTGATCAAGTCGGTGGAATCGGGCACTACGCTGGAAGTGCTGCAGCGGATCGAAAAGTATGTGTATGTGCGCGACAAGCAGGGCACGAATGGCTGGGTCGAGGCGCGCTACCTGACGGCGGATGCGCCGGCGCGTTTGCAGATGGGAAAACTTCAGGAAGATCTGACCAAGGCCCGCGCCCAGGCGGCCGAGGTTCAGATGCAACTCAAGAAGACCGAGGTGGCGCTAGCGGAACAGACGGCGAAGCGTAAGGAGCTGGAGAAAACCGTGGCCAATGTTCCGGCGACCCCGTTCGCCGTGGCTCCCGCCCCACCCGCCCCGGCCAAAGGCGCTCCCACACCGGCTGTCGCGCCACCGTCCACGGCTACCGGATTTAGCTTCAGTTTTGTGTGGCTCGGTATTTCCTTTGCTATGCTTGGGGCTGGTTTTGCCGCGGGAGTTGCCTGGTTGCGCGAATCCATTCGCAAACGGTCGGGCGGAATGTATTTGAGGGTTTGACCCATGAAATTCTGGAACGTGTGTTGGGTAATCGCGCTTACTGCTTTCAGTGTCGTAACGGCACAGGGCGGTACTTTATACAAATGGGTAGGCAAGGACGGTAAGGTGTCGTACCACGACCAGCCGCCGCCGGAGAATTCCGGTTATCGTGTCGAGGAGAAAAATCTGGGGAGCCGGGAGCGGGTCGGTGCCGATACATCCCAGGCCGCCGCGGAAAAGTTTCCCATCGTGATTTATACCACCGCCAGGTGCGCCGGTTGCGACTTGGCGCGCGCGTATCTCGAGAAACGCAAGGTGCCCTACTCGGAAAAAAACGTGGAAAGCGATCCGAAGCTGCAGGAGGAGCTCAAGAAGAAATCCGGTTCCTTGTCGGTGCCCACGATTACCATCGGCGAGAAGGTTATGAATGGATATCTTGAGTCCTTGCTTGAAGGCGAACTGGATCAGGCCGGTTATCTGAAAGCCGGGTCGGCGGCCAGGAAGGAAAACAAAGAGACGCCGGAAACAGAAGACAAGTAGCCCCATCTATCCCCAGTTTGAAATATTTCCCAGCGGTCTTGATCGGCAGACCGACTGCCGGTCAAATGTTACCCCATGAAAATTGCCACTTGGAATGTTAATTCCATCCGCGTGCGTTTGCCGCAGGTATTGGAATGGCTCGAAAAAGAATCCCCCGATGTTCTGTGTCTGCAGGAGACCAAAGTCACGGATGAAGATTTTCCCGCCGAGGCATTTCGCGGCGCGGGGTATCATGCGGTTTTTGCCGGTCAAAAAACCTACAACGGCGTGGCCACGCTGAGCCGTGCCCTTGCGGACACCGTGGTCGCGTTGCTTCCGGGAGTTGATGGTGCCCAGCCCCCTTCGGGGACGCAAACACCGCAGAAACGCTTGTTGGCCGCCACCATCGCGGATGTGCGTGTGGTGAATGTGTACATACCCAATGGCGAGGAAGTGGGGTCAGACAAATACGCCTACAAACTTTCCTGGCTAGAGGCGCTGGAAAAATTTCTTGTGGAAGAGCTTCGCGGTCATCCGAAGCTGGTGGTGCTTGGCGACTACAATATCGCTCCGGAAGAAAACGATGTTCACGATCCCAAACTGTGGGAGGGCCGCGTGTTGTTCAGCGACAAGGAACGCGCCGCGTTTCGCCGGCTTGTGCAGCTCGGCCTGGTGGATGTGTTCCGGAAATTCGAACAGCCGGAAAAAAGTTTCAGCTGGTGGGATTACCGCATGAACGGATTCAAGCGCAATCTCGGACTGCGCATCGACCATATTCTGTGCAGCGCGGCGCTGTCGGCAGACTGCCGCGCCTGCCAGATCGACAAGGAACCACGGCGCCATGAGCGACCCTCCGATCACGCCCCGGTGGTGGCCCAGTTTGGAATGGCCGTCTAGCGCCGCCAGGGATTATTTTTATCCTGCTGATCTGTATAGACAAGTTACCCGTTTCGCAGGCGCATTCGCCACCATTTCTCTCCCGATTCACAAATACAAATGAGAACTATTTGCATTCGTATTCAAGTTATGTATAATCGTGCGCAAAGAGAACTGAGGAAGTTGCCATGTTATCTACCGCCATCATTGTATTCCGCGAAGTGCTCGAGGCCGCGCTGATTGTCGGCATCGCTCTCGCCGCCAGTGAAGGTTTGGCGCGGCGCGGATGGTGGATCGGCTCCGGAATCGCCGCGGGTCTGGGCGGGGCCTTGGTCGTGGCGCTGTTTGCGGGCGCGATTGCCGCGGCCGTGTCCGGCATGGGCCAGGAGTTGTTCAATGCTTCCATTCTGATCATCGCGGTGATCATGCTGGGCTGGCACAACGTCTGGATGGGGCGGCATGGACGTGAACTCGCCCAAGAAATGAATGCCGTGGGCCGCGACGTGGCGGCAGGGAACCGCCCGATGTACATGCTGATTGCGGTGGTGGGCCTCGCGGTGTTGCGCGAAGGTTCCGAGGTAGTGCTGTTCCTCTATGGCATCGCGGCGGCACAGCAGGAGCAGGCGGGTCTGATGTTTACCGGCGGGATGTTGGGTTTGGTGTTGGGGGCGGGCATGGGATTGCTTCTCTATCTCGGCATGCTGCGTATCCCGAGCAAGTATCTCTTCAGCGCCACCAGCTGGATGATTACCCTGTTGGCGGCGGGCATGGCGTCGCAGGCGGCGGGATTTCTGGCGCAGGCGGATATGCTGCCGACGCTGGCGCCCACACTGTGGGACACGTCATCCCTGTTGCCCCAGAAGAGCCTTATAGGCAGTTTGCTGCAAACGCTTGTCGGGTACACCGATCGCCCGATGGGAATTCAGCTGTTGTTTTATGTTGTAACACTGGGCGGCATCGTTCTGTTCATGCGTCTTTACGGCAGCGCCTCTTCTCCCAAAACTCAGCCGATTCGCGCGATGGAAACATAACCAGCGGAAGCCGCAACAAGGATATTTTTTTGCCATGTAGATGTAAATAATTCTCATTACCAATTTCACCAATCAGGAGATTTACCTAACGATGACTTCATTCAAGAGAGCAATGACTGTTTGCACGTTGCTGGCGTTGACGGGTACGCCCGGCATTTCCGCGGCGGTGGAGTATCCGATCGGCACGCCGCAGCAGCAGTACGGCATGGAGATTGCCGCGGTGTATTTGCAGCCGATCGAGATGGAACCGGAAGGCATGATGCGCAAGGCCGCCGAGTCCGACGTGCATCTCGAAGCCGACATCCATGCCTTGTCGAGCAACCCGAACGGGTTCGATGAAGGCGCGTGGATTCCGAATCTGCTGATCAAATACGAGCTGACCAAAGTCGGCAGCGACTGGAAAGTCGCCGGTGATTTCATGGCCATGGTGGCCAACGACGGCCCGCACTACGGTGACAACGCCAAGCTCACCGGCCCCGGCAAGTATCATCTCAAGTACACCGTCTATTCTCCGGGAGCCCCGGAGAACCTCAACGGCAAGCACTTCGGGCGCCACACTGACCGCCTCACCGGCGTACGGCCTTGGTTCAAGACCTTCACGGTCGAGTACGACTTCACCTTCGCCGGCATCGGCAAGAAGGGAGGTTATTAATATGGGTGGACGAACGAGCGCAGTGAGCAGTGTTTTTTTGTCGGGCGCAATGCTAATTCATCGCGGCGCCCTCGCCGTCGCGGTCGGTTTCGTGCTCGCCGGCGCCGCGCCGGTGCGCGCCGCCGAAACGTCGAACGCGGAAATGCTCAAGCGCATCGAGCGGCTCGAGAAAAAGAACGAGGAACTCGAAAAGGCCCTGAGCGACGAGCGTCTGAGCGAACAGGAACCCGAGATCGTCACCCGTCTCAAGGCGGTGGAGTACCAGGCGCTCTCGATGCAGAAACAGGCGCGCACCATCGAGGCGCTCGAGGGCATTACCGCGGGCGTGGGGTTCACCTCGGTTGCGCAGCACGCCGCCGGCGCGGACACCGCCGGCGCCGCCCGAAGCCAATGGAACTACCGCGCCGACGTTTCGGTCGGCCTGCCGGCCGGCGAGATCGGCAACGCCGAGGGCAAGATGTTCGCCCATTTCCGCATGGGCCAGGGCGACGGGCTCACGAACGTGCTGAATACCTTTGGCGGCGTGAACGCCAGCGGTTTTCGCGTCCAGGGCGCGCGTCCGGAGAGCGACGCCACGGTGCTGCTGGCGCAGGCGTGGTACCAACTCGACGTGCCGCTGCCGGTGGGCGGCTTCAAGCCGCGCTCGCGTGAGACGCTCACGTTCAACTTCGGCAAGATGGATCCATTTCTGTTCTTCGACCAGAACACCGTCGCTGACGACGAGACGACACGTTTCCTCAACACCGCGTTTGTGCACAACCCACTGCTCGACGCCGGCGGCGACGTGGGCGTGGACGCCTTCGGCTTCACGCCGGGGCTGCGCCTCGCCTACAAGAACGAGACTGCCAAGCCGATCGCCTGGGGTGCCTCGCTCGCCATGTTCGGCGTCGGCAGCGGCGCGACCTTTACCGACTCCTTCGAAAAGCCGTTTCTCATTGCCCAGCTCGATACCGAGCAGCGCTTCTTCGGCGGTCTCGCCGGCAACTACCGGCTGTACGTCTGGCGCAACGGCCAGGCCACGCCCTACGCCAATGAATTCGACGCCACGACCGAGGCGCACACCGGCTGGGGCATCAGCGCCGACCAGCGCGTGGGCGATGCCGTGACGCTGTTCGGCCGCTACGGCCGGCAGACGCAGGGCAAGGTGCGCTTCGACCAGGCATTGACGCTCGGTGCCGAGTTCGGCGGCAGCTACTGGGCCCGGGGCGCGGATGCCCTCGGTGTTGCTGCCGGAAATCTGCGCACGAGCACCGACTTCCGCAGCGACGCGCCCACGCTCGACGCCGATGCCGACGGCACGTCCGACTTCGGTTATGCCGCGGGCGGTTCCGAGCAGATCGCCGAAGTTTATTACCGCCTGCGCATCGTCAAGCAATTCGAGCTGTCGCCGGACGTGCAGCATGTCCGCCGGCCGGCCGGCAACGGCGCGGCGCGTAGCATCAACACCATCGGCGTGCGCGCGCAGATCACGTTTTGATTCACAACAGTCGATAGTCGCCACCCTGAAGCACTCGTGACAAGAAAGGACAGACCACTATGGTTGAATTTGACATCAGAAAGAGCAAGCACCGCATGTTTGTCATCGCCACTACGCTGTGGCTCGCCGCCGGCTCCGGGCTCGCGGTGGCCGAGGAGTTGCTCACGTTGAAGCTCACGGCCAAGAACGGCCGCTTCTACCCGGAGACCATCGAGGCGCCCGCCGGTGCACGCTTCAAGATTGTGATCACCAATGAGGGGCCAGGTCCGGAGGAGTTTGAATCCGAGAATCCCCGTCGGGAAAAAGTGCTGGCGGCGGGCGCGACTTCGTTTCTGGTGTTTCCCGCGCTCAAGCCGGGGGTTTACCCCTTCTTTGGGGAGTTTCATCCCGAGACGGCGAAGGGCCGGATTGTCGTCAAGTGATTTGAAAGGCGCGGCGGATTTCGAACATGGATACGCAGGTTGACAGCATCGTCGTAAGTCCGGCCGCGTTCATCCGCGGTAAGGCCGGTTGGCTACAGGCGCTGGGCGATGCCATGCAGCGGCGCCGTTCCGTCATTCAGGTCATCCAGTGGACGGTGGTCGCGGTTTATTTTGCACTGGTGATTATCCCGGCGTTTCTGCCGTTGCCGCCGGACTCGGCGCACATATATGACAATCTCACGCGTCTGGCGCAATTCG
>CAYIQV010000051.1:0-9417 GCA_964365635.1 uncultured Acidiferrobacteraceae bacterium | reverse complement strand
GGCACGCCGATCATGCTGCGCGCGCAGCAGGAGGGCATCGCGCCGGAGAATCTCATCGCGCGCATGAGCGCGGAACACCAGCGCGACTTCGCCGACTTCGGCATTGGTTTCGACAACTACTATTCCACGCATTCGGACGAGAATCGCGAGATCGTGACGGAAATCTACCGGCGGCTCGCGAAGGCCGGGCACATTACCCGGCGCACGATCAAACAGGCCTATGACCCGGTCAAAAATATGTTTTTGCCCGACCGCTTCATCAAGGGCAGCTGCCCGCGCTGTAGCGCCCCGGACCAGTACGGCGATTCGTGCGAGGCCTGCGGCGCCACCTATGCGCCGACCGAACTGAAAAATCCGGTGTCCGCCCTCTCCGGCGTGCCACCGGTGGAAAAAGACTCGGAACATTATTTCTTCAAGCTCGGCGATTTCGAATCCTGGTTGCGCGAGTGGCTGCACCCGGACATCACGAAGGCACGCCATGTGCAGCCGGAGGTGGCGAACAAACTGTCCGAATGGTTCGACGCGGGACTCAAGGACTGGGACATTTCACGCGATGCCCCCTATTTCGGTTTCGAGATTCCCGACGCGCCCGGTAAATATTTTTACGTCTGGCTCGACGCGCCCGTCGGCTACATGGCGAGCTTCAAGAACCTGTGCGCGAAGAAGGGGCTGCGCTTCGACGACTTCTGGGGCAAGGACTCCACGGCCGAGCTGTACCATTTCATCGGCAAGGATATCCTGTATTTCCACACGCTGTTCTGGCCGGCCATGCTGAGCGGTGCGGGATTCCGCACGCCCACCGCCGTGTTCGCGCACGGTTTTCTCACCGTCAACGGCACCAAGATGTCCAAGTCGCGCGGCACGTTCATCAACGCGCGCACGTACCTGAATCATCTCCATCCCCGATATCTGCGCTATTACTTTGCGGCCAAGCTAAGCAGCCGGGTCGAGGATATCGACCTCAGCTTCGATGACTTCACCGCGCGTATTAACAGCAATCTTGTCGGCAAGTACGTCAATATCGCCTCGCGCACCGCCGGTTTCATTACCGACCGCTTCGGTGGAAAACTGGGCAAGGAGGCGGTCAACAAGGAACTATTGCACGAAGTGCAGCATGCGGCGGAGGCTGTCGCGGCGCATTATGAAAACCGTGAATACGCCGAAGCCGTCCGGCTTATCATGGCGCTCGCCGACAAGGCCAATGTCTTCGTGGATGACCGCAAACCATGGCTCATGGCCAAAGACCCGGCGCAGAATGAACATCTGCAACAGGTTTGCACCACCAGCCTCAACCTGTTTCGTCTGCTGACCATCTATCTCCAACCGATCCTGCCGAAAATCGCGGAGGATGTCGCCGCATTCCTTAATATACCTCCGCTCACCTGGGCGGATGCCAAGGTTCTGTTGACCGACCACACGATCAATCCGTATCAACACCTAGCCACGCGCGTGGACCCGAAAAGCGTCCAGGCGCTGCTCGACGAATCCAAAAAGGACTTGCAAAAAATGACTGAAACGACCACACCACCCACCGAGCAGACTTTCGGTCTGGAGCGGCATCCGATCTCTCCCGAGATCAGCTACGACGACTTCGCCAAGGTCGACCTGCGCATCGCGCGCATCGTCAAAGCCGAACACGTGGAAGGTGCGGATAAACTTCTGCGCCTGACGCTGGACATCGGCGGCGAAACCCGCAACGTCTTCGCCGGCATCAAGGAAGCCTACAAGCCCGAAGACCTCGAAGGGCGCCTCACGGTCGCCGTCGTCAACCTCGCGCCGCGCAAGATGAAATTCGGCATGTCCGAAGGCATGGTGCTCGCCGCCGGGCCCGGCAAGAAAGATCTGTGGATACTGTCTCCCGACTCAGGCGCGCAACCGGGCATGCGGGTGAAGTAGAACCTACGTCAAAGCGAACGTAGGGTGGGCATCGCCCACCGTCGGACAACCAGCGAGACCGTGTTGGTGGGCAATGCCCACCCTACAAACTAAATCCTTAATCCTGTAAATCCTGTCCATTTCACTCAGTAGACCCCGGGAATGAATTTTTTTACCCGCTGCGCGTAGTTGGAATACTCCGGATATTTCTGACGCAGCCAGTTTTCTTCATAGGCCGCCTTGCGATCGAAGAATACCGAAAGCACTAACGCACAGATTGCTCCCGCGGCACTCAACCACCAAAGCGCCCAGCCGAAACCGGCCAGCAGCACGCCCGAATAAATCGGGTGCCGCATCCAGCGATAAGGCCCGCGCTGATTAAGCATGACGCCATCCAGCGGCTGCGGAAATGGCGTCAGCGCGTCACCGAGACTCCGGAGCGCCCAGACCGCCAGAAAAAAACCAGATAGCGTCAGCACCATTCCGACCACCGACAACATTCCGTCAGGAATGAAATGTCCCGCGCCATGCCAGAGCGGAACCACCAGCACTGCCAGCATCAGCGGTATCTGCGCCAGTACCCAGAGTCCACCACGGGCAATGAATGAATTTTTCGGTTTCAACACAGGGCAACCCCGCTCATAATGATGGTCTCCGTTGTTGCCTCCATCGTAAAGCACGGCCATACTTCGCGCCATGCCTGCACACGCCCCGCATCTTGCCACCGTGGATAAAATTGATGCCTGGTTGCCACAAACCCAGTGCACACAATGTAGCTATCCACGTTGCCGCGCCTATGCCGAAGCCGTGGCCGCTGGAAAAGCCGACATCAACCAATGTCCACCGGGAAATGAAATAACGATCCAGGGACTTGCCGCCTTACTGCACATCCCACACAAACCACTTGACCCGAAATTTGGTGTACACAAACCACGTACCATCGCTGTTATTGACGAGAATGTCTGCATCGGTTGTCGCAAATGCCTGGATGTCTGTCCGGTCGACGCCATTCTCGGCGCACGCAAACGCATGCACACCGTCATTGCACAGGAATGCACCGGCTGCGAGTTGTGCCTGCCGCCCTGCCCGGTGGACTGTATCGCGATGACCCGAGTAGCGCCCATTCCGAACGCCGGTCCCTGGGCCGAGTACGCGCGCGCTGACGCCGACCGCTGGCGGACGCGAAACGAAAAACGTCTGCAGCGTCTGGCACAACGAAAACAGGCGCGGCATGCGTCCACATCGAAGGCTGCGCCCGCGACCCTGCTTCCCTCTGACTCGCACAAGATTCGCGCGGAAATCAGCGCCGCCGTGGAGCGGGTGCGCGTCAAAAAATCGCAGTGGAAGGAAAAGGGTTCCTGAGAAAACATGAATGCCGCCAAACGACGTGGAATCTTTGAGCGTCTGAAACGCGCCAACCCGTCGCCTACGACCGAACTCCGATACACCACACCGTTTGAACTGATGGTGTCGGTGATTCTCTCGGCCCAGGCCACAGACAAAAGCGTCAACAAGGCGACGGCGGAGCTGTTCAAGATTGCCAATACCCCGCAGGCCATGCTGGATCTGGGATTAGCCGGCCTTAAGCGTTACATCAAAACCATCGGCCTGTATAACACCAAGGCTGCGAACATCCGCAAGACCTGCCGCCTCTTAATTGAAAAACACGGTGGACGCGTTCCTGACACGCGCGTGGAACTAGAGGCCCTGCCCGGTGTCGGCAGGAAAACCGCGAACGTTATTCTGAACACCGCCTTTGGGCAGCCCACCATTGCCGTCGATACGCACATCTTTCGCGTGGCGAATCGTATCGGCATCGCCCCGGGTAAAACCGTTCTGGCCGTGGAGAAAAAACTGCTCAAGCTGGTCCCGGAAGAATACCGCCATGACGCGCACCATTGGCTCATCCTGCACGGCCGTTATACCTGCATCGCGCGCAAACCACGCTGTTCCGGCTGCGTCATCTATGATTTGTGCGAGTATCGGGCTAAAGTTAAATTATGACATCGGGAATCGTCGCCACCGGCCTCAGTCACGGCCACTACGCTTATCCGGAGCACGCGGAGAAGGCGGTGCGCCAGGCGCTCGCCAAAATCGGGCTGACGCGCGCCAATGCCGTGGTGCTGTTCCTGACCTCGGACTATGCCACCGACCCGGAGCCGGCACTGCGCGCCGCGGCGCGCGCGGCCGGGTGCTTGCAGGTTATCGGTTGCACCGGGGTCGGCATCCTCACGGAACAGGAATGGGTGCTCGACAGCCCCGGCGCCGCCGCCATGGTGTTCGGCGCCCCCATTCAACTGGCCAACCCCTCAGGGAAAATCAACGACGATGAAATTGTGCTGAGTCTGTGCACGCCGTCCGGGCTGACCGCCGACTGGCTCGACATCCCGGCGCGCAGGATTGGCGCCGTTTCCGGCGACCTTTTCGGGCATGGCCCGTTCAAGGTTTGGAGTGGAACGCGTGTCACCGACAACGAACGTATCGATGCCATCCTCAGTGGCGTACGTGGCGTCATCACGGCTTCACAGGGTGTGCGTGCCCTGACCTCGCCCATCGAGGTCGCGGAAGTCCAGGGACACGATATCAAACGTCTCGGCAATTACCCGGCGCTGAGCGTGCTGGTGCAATCGCTACCCTTGCCCGTGCGTGAGATGGAGAACATCCCGTTACACCTTATTATGGGCGGCATCACCTTCGGCGACCCGATGACGGCCATCCGCGAAGGCCGTTACCGGCTGAACCATATCATCGCCGCCAACATGCGCGAGCAATCGATTACGCTGGCGCAGCCGCCTTCGCGCGGCGAACGGCTGTTCTGGGCCATGCGCGATGCGCTGACCGCCGAGCGCGACATGCGCACCAGCATCGAACGCGCGCACAACGAGTTGCAGGGCACGCCGGACTTCGCGCTGATGTTCCCGTGCATGGGGCGTGGTCCGAATTTTTACGGCAACCGCGACCGCGACCTCGACCTGCTGCGCACCCGATTCCCCGGCCTGCCGATCATCGGCATGTATGGCAACGGCGAGCTGGGACCGCTCGATGGCGCCAACAGCCTTTATCAATACTCCACGGTCCTTGGCTTGTTTTGCGGCACGGGGAATGCCACCGGAAGCGACAAGACCCGGTTGCACTGACCATGTTCGCCGGCCAGGACCGTTCGCAGACACGCGAGGTTTTTTTCCGCGCCTGGCGCCGCTACCGCGCGGGCCAACCGCTGGAGGGCATCGAAGAACTCGTCGTGCGGGTGGCGCGCGATCATCCTGAATACCATTCCCTCCTCGACCACCCGGAAGCCTATCAGGACCACGATTATTCACCGGAACAGGGACAGACCAATCCGTTCCTGCACATGGGCATGCATATCGCCATTGAAGAACAGATCTCCCTCGACCAACCCCAGGGCATCCGCGGTTATTATCAGAAACTGCGGCAGCGCCTGCCGGACGAACACACGGTGCAACACCATATTATGGAATGTCTCGGCGAGATGCTGTGGCAGGCCAACCGCCAGGGCCAACCACCCCAGGCATCGGTGTATCTGGAATGCCTGCAACGACTGACCGGCGAGACCGGATAACCGCAGCGGGTACCGACCCGGTATCGGAAACTTCTAACCTGCGGTAAGGTCTTAGTCACGGGCCACGTCAGCCATGGACCAGAATAACCGATACGGGGAATATCATGCCTACCGCCAAATCAACCGCCCGATTCTTTATCCCGATCATCAAGGGACTGGACTCCGCCAGCCCGCTGATCGATCTGGGTGTGCGCCTGTGGGTGGCGAATGTTTTTTTCAAATCCGGGCTCGCGTCCCTGCATGACTGGGAGACCACGGTTGATCTCTTCAAATATGAGTACCACGTACCGCTGCTGTCGCCTTCCGTGGCGGCCGTGCTCGGCACCGGCGCCGAACTGATATTTCCCGTGTTGCTGGTAATCGGTCTGGCCACCCGCTTCAGTGCCGGCGCGCTGTTTATCTTCAACATCATCGCCGTCATTTCCTACCCCACCCTGGGCGAAGCCGGCCTGAAAGATCACACTTATTGGGGAATACTGCTGCTGGTCACGTTGCTGCACGGGCCGGGGAAAATTTCCATCGATCACTTCATACGCCGCAAATGGATGTGGTAATTATTTCCAGGTCAATCCATGCCGCCAACAGCCGCTAACCCTGTACACACCCCGGGCCCTTCCTTCGCGCAGTGTCTCGCCGCGCACGGTCTCGGGCCACTGCGCCGCGCGGCACTCAGCCAACTGCAAATCAACCTGGGCCGTCTCTGCAACCAGGCGTGTCACCATTGCCATGTGGACGCCGGCCCCAAGCGCACCGAGATCATGACGTGGGAGACCATGGAAAGAATTCTCGGCTGGGCACAAACCTCCGGCATCACTGAAGTCGACCTTACCGGCGGCGCGCCGGAATTAAATCCGCATTATCGCCATTTCGTGGATCGTTTCCTCGCGCTCGGCATGCGTGTCACCGCACGCTGCAACCTGACTGTTCTGCTCGAACCCGATCAGGAGGATCTGGCGCGCTGGTATGCCGAGCGGAAAATCCGGCTCGTCTGTTCA
The DNA here is from genome assembly GCA_964365635.1 of uncultured Acidiferrobacteraceae bacterium. Lineage (GTDB taxonomy): Bacteria > Pseudomonadota > Gammaproteobacteria > Acidiferrobacterales > Sulfurifustaceae > Sulfuricaulis. The sequence goes on along the minus strand of CAYIQV010000051.1, from coordinate 2,967 downwards.
CTCCCGTGTTACACCGAAAAAAATGTCGACGCCCAGCGCGGGGATGGTGTGTTCGAAAAAAGCATCCAGGCGCTGAAACGGCTGAACGACGTTGGCTATGGATACAAGGATACGCTTGTGCTCGATCTCGCCTACAACCCCGGCGGGGCGTTCCTGCCTCCACCGCAGGAGAAACTTGAAGCGGATTACCGCACTCGGTTGCACGACAATTTCGGTATCGGGTTCTCCCGACTGCTGACGATGACCAATCTACCGATTAACCGCTTCGCCCACTTCCTCGAACGTACCGGGCAAACCGGACCTTACATGCAACTGCTGGCACAGCGTTTTAACTCCGCCACCGTACCGGGGCTCATGTGCCGTCATTTGCTAAGCGTTGACTGGCTTGGGCAGGTATACGACTGTGACTTCAACCAGATGCTGGACCTGCCCCTGACCGGCAAACCGCACCGTTATCTGTGGGATATCGACGTGGCCTCCCTGCCAAATGGCATCATTGCGACCGGCTCCCACTGCCTTGGCTGCACGGCCGGCACGGGCAGCAGCTGCGGAGGCGCGCTGGCTGCCTGATCTGTCCGCTGGCACGAAAGCGGCGTTCTTACTTTCGGAGATAACGCCGAATTGGCGCGAACGTCTGCCCGATTAACCAAAGGTCCTCGGGCGTATCCAGATCCCTCAATTTCGTCAGCATCTCAAACTCGATGCCGGCCTGTGCCGCGCGCACGAGCGTCGACTCGGTCACTTGGCTGCCGCCCCACTCGATCCCTTCAAAAAGCTCCGGGCGCGCCTCGTGCATGCCGATAAAGTAATAGCCTCCATCCAGCGTCGGCCCCAGGACATTCATGCCGCGCGCCAGCCAGTCATTGGCTTGGTCGATGACGTCCCAATGGCAGTGCGGCACATCGCATCCCATGATGGCGGCACAGCCCTGACGTTCAATCCCTTCGCGCAAGGCGCTCAACATCTTGTCTCCCAAATCGCCTCCGGCTTGTGCCGCCAGATGAACATGGAATTCCTCCGCGAGTTCGTAGAACAGCGGATGTTCCGGGCCGGGCGCGGCATATAAATAGACATTGCCCGGCCATATGGATACGGCCAGTTCAACCGTGGCGCGTATCAGGAACGCGGCGATCTCCGCCGCCTGCTCGGGGCTGTATTGCGGCTGCAAGCGTGTCTTCACCTGTCCCGGCAACGGCTGCTTGGCGAAAAGAATCAGGTCGGGCTGGCTCAAAAATGAAGCCCTACTCGCTTCGTCGATGGGATCGAGACGAGGGCTGCGGGACAGGGATGTCCCGATTGCGGATTCGCTCGTTCGTCTTGTCTCATGGTAACCGATAATACCAGCGCCCGAGGCGAGCGGGCGAAACGCCCAGCCAGTACAGGAGGCGCAGGGTCCACATGAGTAGAACGGTGCGGATAATTCCCTTTTCTTCCCAGCGCCGCGCGGACACCGTGACCTGCCCGTGGAACCGTGCGGGTCGTCCCACCCATTTCAGGCGTGTGGAAAATTCAATGTCTTCCATGATATCCATCGGCGCATAACCGCCGAGCATGAGGTAGACGTCACGCCGTACGAATATCGCCTGATCGCCGGTGGCAATTCTGGTCAAGGATGAACGCGTATTCATCAATCGTTCGATGAGGCAAAATAAAAAATTCCGCCCGGAAAGCCGGACATCGAAACGGCCCCACAGGTAACCCTGACGGATAGCCGCACGCACCGCTTCCACCGCGCCCTGCGGCAGTCTCACATCGGCGTGCAAAAACAGCAGGACATCCGAATTGGCGGCCAGCGCGCCGACATGCATCTGGCGCCCCCGTCCACGAGGCGTCTGGAGCAAACAGGGTACCGCTTGCGCATCCCCAACGCCCTCGGACATGAGCCGGCAGACCATCTCAATACTCGCATCGGTACTGCCGCCATCCACCACCAGAATTTCGTCAGCGGAGTGGTTCTGCCTCAGATCGGCAAGGCCTTCGCCAAGGCAGCTTGCTTCGTTGAGTACCGGGAGAACAACCGCTACGGTGGGTGAAGGCACAGGCGTTGGGACTCCGGCAAAAACGCCGTTCACGCGGGGGGGGTTTCCTTGTTGCCGGTGAACATCATGCGTGCAAGCCTGATAACAAACAGTACCGGCAGAGAAACATGCATGATCAAATCGAAAATATCGATGGGCCGAACCAGCACACCATCCGCAAGCATCCTGAGCTTCTCCCACAAGTGCGGCTCGGGCGTAAACGGCGCGAGTCCCAGCAGGGTCGCGCCAACGACCAGGGCCAGCACCGGGATTCTATCGAGCCATTGCCACATGGCTCATGCCCGGGAGGATTTCTGGATAAGTTCGATTTTGTAGCCGTCGGGATCTTCGACGAACGCGATGACGGTCGTCCCGTGTTTCATCGGCCCGGCCTCGCGCGTCACCTTGCCGCCGAGCTTCTTGATCTGGGCACAGGCGGCGTAGGCGTCGTCCACTTCCAGCGCGATATGCCCGAAGCCGTTGCCGAGATTGTATTCGTGCGTGTCCCAGTTATAGGTGAGTTCGACGACGGCGTGTTCCGATTCCGGACCGTAACCCACGAACGCGAGGGTGAATTTTCCGTCCGGGTAATCCTTCTTGCGCAAAAGCTGCATGCCCAGAACATCGGTATAGAAACGGACGGATCGGTCAAGATCACCGACCCGAATCATGGTGTGCAGAACGCGCATCAGGCTTGCGGGATCAACAAATCAACCGAAGTGGCAAACATAGTCGAGCAGATCGGTCACTTCGATTTCGAAGTGCGAATTGGCGGGCACCGTGAAGCTTTCCCCTGCCTGATACTCGACCCAGTTCTGCTGATCGGCCAACTTCACACGGCAGTGCCCTTGGGTCAGATCCATCACTTCCGGGGCCTGAGTGCTGAAGCGGTAGGTGCCGGGCAACATCACACCGAGCGTCTTCATCTCGCCAGCGGGTGAAATGATCG
>CAYIQV010000050.1:0-9451 GCA_964365635.1 uncultured Acidiferrobacteraceae bacterium | reverse complement strand
AAACGCCATGAAGTCGGCATTGCTTGCGCCTGCCTGTCGGCTGGATTCCATCACCGCCAGGGCCTTCTGGTCCGAACCGTGTTCAACATAAACCCGCGCCAGCAACTGGGCGAAGGGGTAATAAGCGGGCACCTTGGCGAGGCCTTGCTCCAGATCCTGCTGTGCCTCACGCCAGCGACCATTTTGCAGCTCAAGACCCGCGAGCAGCTCACGCGCCTTGATATGTCCCGGATGCGCTGCCAGCGCCGATCTCAAATTTTGCTCGGCATCTGTCTTCCGTCCCTGCTGCAACAGATTCGCCGCCTGGCGGTAACCGCTCTCCGCCTGCTGCTCGGGAGTCAAAGGAGTGATTTTCTTGTCTACCCGCGCCGCATCCGACTCGGCTTCCTCACCGGCTGACGCGATACGCGGCGCCGTTTTCGCCGAGGCAACAGCCTTCACGCGCGGTTTTTTCACCGACGTTGTTGATCGCTTCGGACTTGGGCCCGAGGGCGCGACGTGTGTAGCCAGCGTGGAAGAAACCTCGTTAACCTTTGGTTCTTCCTTGGCCGGTTCAGCCGCCACAGGCGCGGCAACACTTTTCGCCGCCACGTTCGATGGCTCACCTGACCCCGTGGAACCTGGCACGCTCGTGGAAGTCCCAGCAAGCGGTACAGACGCTGTGCCTGTTGCCACGGGCGTATCGGCCGAAACCAACTCCACTGGCTTGGGCGCGGCTTTACGCGCCGTCGCTGTATGCGTCTTCGGTGCACGGGCTTGGCCACGCTCCGGCGATAAATCCGAACCCCACTGTTTCCACGCAAACACACTGGAGACTGCCACGGCCAGCAGTGCAAGAGCCATGAGGGGCCAGCGGCCCGATGACCGTGCCGCGGATATTTTGACGGAACGCAATCCGTCGTAAGCGGATTTCTCGGGGATGACAGGCGCCGGGGTGTCCTTGCGTGACTCCAGGTCCTGGAGCATTTTGTTGATCAGGCTCACGCCAAATACCCTGCAACCGGGGATGCGCCCACCAGCACGGCGGTGAGCAGCGGGATGGCGACGGTCAGGCTTGAAACCAGCGCCGTCAGATACTTCTTTAAACGCGCCTTCACCGTGAACGCTTGATGGGTGGATTCGGTGTCGGCAACGGCGAGACGCACATGCTTCTCGGATACCGTTCGCACGCCCTCGCCAAAGGCGGCCATCAAGGATTTGTGCGCCAGGATATTCAGCAGCCGCGGAATCCCGCGGCTGGCCCGGTGCATTTGCTTGACGGCCTTGTGTGGAATCAACCGTGGCCCGCGGTAACCGGCCACCGTCAGGCGATGCGAAATATAAAATTCAATTTCGCTCAGGCTGAGCGGTGAGAGATGGCAAGAGAAACCAATGCGCTGCTTGAGCTGGCGCACGGAAGGATTATTGAGATGTGTATTCAGCTCCGGCTGACCGAACAACACGACCTGCAACAGCTTGCGCCGCTCGGTCTCCAGATTGCTCAACAGCCGCAGGCTCTCCAGCGTCTCCAGCGGTATCGCCTGCGCCTCATCCAGGCACACCACCACGCGTTTGCCCTGGGCATAGGTATCGATCAAATTCCGTGTGAGCAGTTTGAGCAACTGGTGTTGGTTGACGTGCTGTGGGTATTCAAGCCCCAACTCATCCGCGACCGCCAGCAGCAGGGTCATGGGTTGCAGATAGGGATTGGGGATATAGGCAGTGACAAATTCGCGGTAATCCAGTGCGGCCAGGAATTTGCGGCAGAGCAGGGTCTTGCCGGTGCCGACCTCGCCGATCACCTTCATGAATCCCTCGCCGCTGCGCACCGCCACCAGCAGGGTATTGAGCGCTTCCTGATGCGAAGAGTGCGCGAAAAAGAAACTGGTGTCCGGCGTAATCGTGAACGGCAGTTCCTTTAAACCGAAGTGTGCCTTGTACATTCCTTTTTACCCGTCGTTATCCATCACGTTGGCCATGGTCTAGGAGCCGCCGATCCGGATTTTCTTCACCCGTTCCTGCGACTCGCCGACGGCGTCGTTCCAGTCCTTGTCGGTACCGATGATGGTTGGCTTCAGCAGGATGACCAGTTCCTTTTTGATCCGGGTGACCTTCTTGTGCTTGAACAGATTACCCAGAATCGGGATGTCACCCAGCACGGGGACCGAGGCATTCTCATCCGTGCTCGCTTCCTTCATCAAGCCGCCGATGACGATAATCTGCCCGCTGCTCGCGCGCACGATGTTGTCGGATTCCTGAATGGAGCTCAACGCCGTTGAAATGGTCTGACTGGAACCGATGCTGATCTTTTTCTCCGACACTTCGCTCACCGACGGATGGATATGCAGGTTGATGTTGCCGACGTCATCAATCTGCGGCGTCACATCCAGCGCGATGCCGGAGAAAAACGGCGCGAGTTCGGTGGCAATCGTCGGCTGTCCGCCCGAAACGGAACTCGGCGTAATGTCCTGCTTGGTCACAAAAAAGGCGTCGGAACCGACCTTGATGACGGCCTTCTGGTTATTCACCGTCGAGACACGCGGGCTGGACAGCACATTCAAATCGCCCTGTGTTTTCAGTAGCTCGAAAAATGCCGCGAAGTTGTTGGACTTGACTGCCAGCGTGAATACCCCGCCAAAGGCAGAGCTGTTGGTACCGGAAATAGCGCCGAATGTTCCCGACGTGGGGTTGAGGTTGCCAGTATTGCCGCCGATTTCACTGATACCCGTACTGATGGATTTCCCGCCGCCGACCTGACCCATGGTATAGGACCGGCCGCCTTTTTCGGCGATGCCGGCCCAGTTGATGCCGGCCTGATAACCGTCCTTGAGTTCGACCTCGAGAATCTTGGCTTCGAGAATCACCTGACGGTTAAGACTCGTCTGAGTGACACCGAGGAAATCCTCCACCAGCCTCATCTCACTCGGCATAGCGCGGACAACAATAAGTCCTATCTGCGGGTTTACCACCACCTTTCTGCCGCCGTCGGCGCCAATAATGGCGGAGAGGGTCGTACCGATGTCTTTCCAGAAATCCGCCTGCGATTCCGTCTGCACCCGCACGCCGCTACTCGACGACGCACTCGTCGTTGTTCCGCCCGTGGTTGTTGCCCCAGTCGACGTCAACCCGCTCGCCGATACGCGGGTGTCGGAATTGCCTTTGCGCGACAAGTTGAGATAGTTGACCGGGAACAGCCGCGTCTGCATCTCACGGCCGAGAATGAAAAAGCGGCTGCCCTCGCGCCGGTACTCATAGCCATACGCCTGGCGGATGGCATTCACCGCCTCGGGCACCGTCACTTCCTTGAGATTCAGTGAAATGCTGCCGCGCACATCCGGGTGCAGCACCATGCTGTACTGGGTGCCTTCTACCAGACCCATGAATACCTGCGGGGCAGGCGCATTGTTCACGGACAGATCAAAATGCGGTTCCAGCGGCGCGACTTTTCCTTCCGGCAGCGAAATCTCGATCGGCGGCAGCAGCGCGCGGTTGACGTCCACCGGCACCGGCTTGCCTTCCTTGCCGGAGGTTTTTGCCTGCTGCAGGCTGTCTTCCACCTGCGCATGCACCGAATCGCCCCAGCCGGGGGAAATACTCTGGCACCCGGCAAGCAGCGCGGCGGGCGCCACGATGAGCATGCGCCACCAGACTCTACCAATGTTCTGTGTCCTTCTCATAAATGTAGCCCTGCTCGCTGCGCTCGCTCGTCTTGCCGGATTAATTAAGCCCTGCTGCGCTTGTGTTGTCATTTGTCATTTCCACCTTCTTCGCTGTTCGACCAGGTTTTCAAGACCTGTGACTCCTTCGCCAGTTTGGGCAGCAGGCGCAGACGGGTTTCGCGCGGTCCCTGCTGCAACACGACTTCATATGGCTGAATATCCGTAATCACAGCGCTGCCCATTTTGTCACCCACACTATACGGTCGCCCGCTGATCACCGCGCGGCGGCTACTGGACGAAATAAAAGTCGACTGCAACAGCGGGCCGGAATGGTATTGCATGACCACTGTTGTCGTGCCCGCCGCACTCGTCGTCAACGTCGGTGGGCGCGTGGGGTCTTCCAAACCCGCCGGCAAATCCCCCGCGCGCACGGCGCATGCCGTTGCCATCGCCACGGCCATGACGAAAACGCGGGTTTTCATATACCAATTTACATCAAGTTTCATGCCAACATCTGGCTTCATATGGCGATCCAGCTCTCATTCGTGCTGAGGGTATAAATCAGCAAAGTAAGCTTGGAAACAGGGTATTTCTCTGTCTGCAGAGTCGCTTGCCCCCAAAATACCTTCCACGGCAAATCCTCCAGGGATCGCAGGTACCTCAGAATATCCATATAGCTGCCCTTGAGCTCGATTCGCATGCCGTGTTTGTAAACCATCATGCGGCCATTGGCGGCAGATGCTCTGGCGCCGCCGGTGCGCGCCGTCTGATTATCCGCCACGCCTTCTTCAACCAGCGGCGCAGCCGGCAGGCTTTCCATTTTAATGATTTGAAGCCCTTGATTCCGGCCAAGCACGCGCTCCAACAGCCGCGTCATCTCTTTGGGCGACACCAGACCGGTGGTGACCTTTACTAACGACTCATCGAGCAGCTTGAGATTTTCCTGAAGCAACGTGAGACGCTGGCGCTTCGCGGCATCTGGATCGTTCACTCCACCGGTGAGGACGATCTGCACCTGATTTTCGATTTTCTGGATATCGTCACGCTTGGTGTTGAGCTGTTTCTGCAAACGATCCCGCTCCGTCTGCAACGGCGAAAACAGAAGGTTAACCGCCACCATATACAGTACCACCAGGATGGTGACGAAAATAATGCCACGCTCACGCAGACTGAATGCGTCAACCCGGTCGGTGAGCTGCTTGAAATGGATTTTCAGATCTTCAATCTGCATAGGCTACCCCGACTTGCCCGCGGTCTTGATCTGGAATTCGATATACGGCCCGGCCGCCTCCTTGGCATCCGCAGGCGGACGGTTCATCTGAAACACGCGGAACTCGATTCCGGAAAGCGGCTTTTCAACCGAGAGCCGCTGCATGTATTGTGGGACCAGTTCCGGGTTGATGCTGCGCCCTTGCAGCGACATCTGGTCTGCCGCACCGGTGATGTCCAAACCGGTCAGCCACAGACCGGAAACTTGCTGGCGAGCAAACGAGACAAAATATTCCGAGAAGCCACGGGTGTTGCTGAAGAGACCACGCTGAAGAATGTCCTGAATGCGTTGTCTCGCGACGATCTCCTGTTCCAGCCGGATAATTTCGTCATCCAGGGATTTCCCTGGCTTGCGCTCACCACCAAACTTCTCTGTTACTTCCACCAGACGCTTGGCCGCCACCGCGTGCTTCTGGTCGGTCTGTACCAGTTCTCCTCGCAGCGATCGCACCTGCCACTGGGTATAGCCATACATCACAACAATGCCTGCCAGCACCAGCCCGGCGCCCTGCAACATGGCTGTGGTGGAGAACTTTTTCTCCTGCCGGCGGAAAATCGGCTGATAAAGATTGATCTGCTGACTCACAGGGCCTTCTCCTCCTGACGCAACGCCGCACCCAGCGTGGTCAGGCAAAGGTTCTGCAGCGCCGGCGTGATTTCCGTCTTGCAGTCGATGAGCGCCGACAGATCCATAACCTGTACCGTCAGATTGAGGTTGGCCTTGAGATGATCCACCAGGCCGGGAACTTCCTTGGGCAGCGGCGCGATAGCAAGCTGGCTGATCGGCGCCTGGCGGAAATGGCTGTCGTAGTAATCCAGCGAGCGTTGCACTTCGAGCACAATGCGGTCAAAAAGGCTGGCGGTATCGCCGAACTGCGTCAGCATGTCGAGGCCGACGTCGATGCCACGGCTCAAATAGATTTCCGCCTGTTTGGTGATGGTGATCAGCCCGCCCTGCTTGGCCAGCGACAGCACCACCACGCCCTTGGCGTCTTCCGGCAGCAGCGCCGCCAGATTGCGTTGCGCCATCTCCGGGATATCGATGACATCGAGATTGATGCCGGCGGTATCCATCATGTCCACGCGTTTCTGGATCGCGGCACTGCGCGCGGCCACGGTGTACATAGAGCGCGCCCGTCCCGGTGTCTTTTCACCCGGAAGGTCGAACACGTCCAGGGTGGCGTCATTGATATGGAAATCGATCAGATCCTTGATGCGCCAGCGAACGGCGGCGAGCAGTTCGTCCGCCAGCACATCCGGCGCTTCGTTCAGCAGCAGGGAATATTCGTTGGGATCGAGAACGGTGGTACAGCGGGTACGGCCGAGTTTGTGGTCGGCCGACAGACGCATGAGCATCTTTTCGCGGTCGTCACCTTCCCATGGGCGAAAATCAAAAAGCGTGATGGCCGGACGGCCACCGACACGCTCGACACGAGCCACACATGCCCCTTCCGGATACAGACCGATACCCGTCAAACCGGAAAGAGCCCGTTTTTTGAGAAATGACAACAGAAAACATCTCCTTGGCTCACAAAGGCCTTAACCACCCTGTCAGCCCAGATCGCACCCAATCTGTACACCCACCCTAATTATCTAAGGTTCAGATTAAGATTCGTTCAACAACCTGCTGTTGTCAATGAGCTTTCTTGGGCCGAAATCGATAAAATCCCCGAATTCCTTGGCCCGGTGGCAGGTGAATCAGGCCTTTTAGGAGCTGGATCAGCAACACCTGACATCTTTAAAGAGACGATGGGTCCTGATACCTGATGCGGGGCTGGGAAAACATCATCCCGATCCAAAAGACCGGGCTGGCATGGAGATCAGTACCGCTGGCGCAGGTATATTTGCCGTGGACTACCGCGGTAAATCCCGAAGGTCGCCCTGCCGGTGGGATCATCATCCGAGCCGTTGCCGTCCCAGTCGAAACGCAGCCACGTACGCGCCGATAGATCCATGCTCGCATCGGCATAACCATCCGCCAACGGTGCCGAGAAGTCCAGCGAACCGGCGCCCGCGGTCGGTGAAACCACCGTGACGGTCGAAGTTTTGTTCGGCGTACCTGATTTTATAATAATCGTGGCTACGCCTTGCGCCGGGTTATCGATGGCATTTTGCAGATCGAGATTGGCCAGGCCGAGGGAGGTGCAGGTGTCCGCGGTGTTCGTGACCCAGCCGTCGGTTGAGTAATACTCGACTCGCATCGGCAACGACAGGGGCGCCAGATCCGAGCCGTAGGCATTTTGCAGAAAGAGGCGGCCGTAGCGCATCTCCTGGCCGCTGGTGAACGCCATGCCGTTGCCGGCAGTCGCCGCACCGAAGGAGGCCGGATTGGCGGCAAAGGTAACGCCGTCGGTGTCAATCACATTCAGCGCCAGCGCGATATCGGCATTGAACGGCGCATTGGGCGTCGTCGTGCTGCGAGTAAAGACCAGCCCCGCACCCGACCCAAAGGTGAGCGTGCCGATACCGTTGGTGAACGTGCCTATCGCCGGATCGCCCGTCGTGGCTGGTAATCCTGCGGTGTCGAGCGCGGGCGTGGCGCCGCCTCCGAGGGCGTCGAAGCGCGTGTAACGTCCGCCCTGGGTATCGTAGGGCGCCTGATTGAGGCTGCTGCCAGCTGCATTGGAAAACTTCATGTAAGCGCCGGCATAGTTGGTCGTTGTCGCATTGGTGAGGCCGTTGTTCGTGCCATTGCGCGCCGTCACGGTGATCGCCGGCGCGATGGTATAAGCGAACGTCTTCCCGACATAGGTAAACGTCACGCAGCCAGAACCGAACAACGGCATGTTGTAACTCACGTTGAAATTATCCGGAATGAAACGGCCGAAGCCGCTGACACCGGTGGTCTGGGCAATGGCGGTGCTGCCGAACGAACAACCGTATTTGCCGCCCGCCAAAGCATTGGAAAAATCGGCTGTGCAGTCGCTGGGCTGATCGACACTGGTGAAGCCGGAATCGTAGACGGCGTTGGCGTTGAGGCCGAAATTGCCGGCTTCGCTGTAGAAAAAGCTCGCGCCGCTCGCCGTCCCGGTTCCCACCGGCGCGGCGCTGAAGCCGCCCCCGATCGCGCCCGCCGTCGGGGTTCCCGCGATCTTGGTGTTATCAATGATGGGGGTGCCGTCATAACCCGTCACCGACGCCGCGGTGAGATTGAAATTCGCGCCGGTCTTGATGGCCGGCGTGCCGGTCGTGCCGGTGTTGCCCGCGCCTGTTGACGTGACGGTGAACGCCGTCGGGCGGATGGAAAAGTTGTCCGTCGAACAGCTCGTCACCGTTGGTGACGCCACGGGATACCGCACCCGGACCCGAACGTCGCGATAGGCATTCGTCACGTTGAAGTTGCCGGTGGTCCCGCGCCCGACGGTCAGGTTCACGCTCTGGGTGGTCCCGGCTATTGTTACGGGTGTGCCGGGACAGTTCGCGCCGCCCGTTGAACCCGTCACCAGATCCATCTGCACCGTGGCAGTGAACGTCCCGTGCTGCGCGCCACTCAGGATGGCCACGGCATCGAGGCTGAAATTCGCGCTGATCAGCTTGGTGTAGATCTGCCCGGTGATCGCGCCCGCCGCGGTCGAGCTTTCGAATGCGTTGAAGCTGCCCGGCACCACGATGATCGGCGCCGGACGCAACGCGAGGATGTGCGTGTTGCCTCTATCGGGGTTGCCCGAGGCGGTCGCGGTCTTGACACCGGTGGCGCCGATCGAGCCCTGGTCTACCCGGTTCAACTCGATCGACTGGCCCGCCGCGTTCGGCACCGTGAGGTTGGCACGATCGGCGGATTCGACCATGCCGGCCGGTGGGTTCCACGTCGCCGAGGAAGAAAACGTGTGCGCGGTGACGATCATCGTGCCGGCGACCGTCGTCATGACGCTGGGCGTGGCGTGCGTGGCACCGTTCGGCGTGGCCTGTCCGTTCTCGACATCCACCGGCGTCGTCGTATCCACACCGGCAAAGGACTGGATGCCGCCGACCGCCGCCGTCGCGGCGGCGCTGAAAACGAACCGATGGACCACGGGCTCGCCGGCGACGGCGGTCCGCCGGAATGTTTCGAGGGTGTTCGCGGTTCCCGCGGCGTTGGCGGTGCGCCGGATGGACGTCCATCCCGCCGGTGGCGTGATCGTGAGCGTCGAAGGCTGGAAGCCGATCGAGGCGATCATGACATCGTCCGCCGCCGTGCCGGCCGGCGTCGCCAGGTCAATATCGTTGTTAGCCTGCGGTCGCAACGCAAGGATGTGAGTATTGCCGAAATCGGCGCTGCCTGCGCCGCCCGCCGCCGTCGCGGTCTTGACGCCGGTCGCCCCTGCCACCGCCTGCAGCACGCGCACACCCTCGACCGATTGGCCGGTGGCGCTCGCGCTGCCGCTACGCTGATCGAACGATTCGGTCATACCACCGGGCGGTGTCCAGTTCTGCGAGGATGAATAGGTATGATGGGTGGCGACCATGGTATTGGCGACGGTGGTGGTGACATTCGGCGTGGCGTGCGTGGTCGCACTGGCGGTGGTCTGTCCGTTTTCGATATCAATCGGGTTCGACGCATCGAC
>CAYIQV010000049.1:0-9461 GCA_964365635.1 uncultured Acidiferrobacteraceae bacterium | reverse complement strand
GAACCTAGATAAACAGAGTCAGAGTCTGTTGTCCTACCGTTAGACGATCCCCCAGAAGACGCCGAATTCTAGCAGAAGCTAAAGCATCGGGGTCAATCACTCTGTAAGAGTGAAACAGCATCAAACAAAAAAGCTGCCATCGGCAGCTTTTTTGTTGAACAACCTGCAACCGCTTAACGCTTGGAGTATTGCGGCCGCTTGCGCGCCTTGTGCAGACCGGGCTTTTTGCGTTCCACCGCGCCCGAATCGCGCGTGACATAACCGGCCTTACGCAGGGCGGGACGAAGCGCCTCGTCATAGTTCATCAGGGCGCGCGTGATACCGTGACGGATGGCGCCTGCCTGGCCACTCAGTCCGCCGCCGTCCACATTCACCGTCACATCGAACTTGTTTTCCATGTCGATGACGGCGAACGGCTGGCGCACGATCATGCGTGCGGTTTCGCGACCGAAATATTCATCAAGCTTGGAGTCATTGACAATGATTTCGCCTTTGCCGGGCTTGAGATAAACGCGCGCGGTCGAAGTTTTACGGCGACCGGTTCCTAGAAAGACGTTTGCTTGTGCCATGTTTTCCGCCGAAATCGAAGATTAAAGTTCCAGAACCTTGGGGGATTGCGCCACGTGCTTGTGTTCCGCGCCACGATACACCTTGAGCTTGCGGAACATCTGCCGACCCAAAGGATTCTTGGGCAGCATGCCACGCACGGCGGCTTCGATCACGTCTTCCGGGGCTTTCTTCATCAGCTCGTCAAAGGTCGCCACCTTGAGGCCGCTCTGATAACCGGAGTAGCGATGATACAACTTGTCCCGTGCCTTCTGGCCGGTGACCTGAATCTTGTCGGCATTGATGATGACAACGTAATCACCCGTGTCCACGTGGGGGGTAAATTCCGCCTTGTGTTTGCCGCGTAGACGGCGCGCTGCCTCGGTTGCCACACGGCCAAGAATCTTGCCGGTGGCATCGATCACGCACCATTCGCGCTTGACGGTTTCCTGCTTTGCGGAGAAGGTTTTCATTGAAAATCCAAGCCTTATTTGCCGAAATCGAAAGGCGCGCATAGTACATAAACCGAACACCAGTGGCAAGTTCAATAGTGAACAGGAAACAAGATGGGACTTGGCATGTGCAACATGCCTTGTGGCTGCACAAATTACAGACAAAAAAAAGGCGTGGCCTTTAGTGCCACGCCCGAACCACCACTAGGAGGATGGAGGAGCCTTTAACCAGCACGCCCTGGGGCGCACCGAGAAATTCTGTTCAAGTACTTACTAGATCCAGATTAGCAAAGATTCAAGACTTCGCCAGTCGATTTCGAAATTTAATATATCATAATTATCTAATATACTGACTCATTGTCAAGCTGATAAGCCTTGAAATACATTATCTATATGATTTGTATATACAAATATCCGTTCCACTCCATCGGTTAAACAATGAAATTTAGCTAAATATCTACAGACAAAACATAAGACAGGAGATGAGATAGTGAGTTCACGCTGACTATTCAGAGTAAAGTAGTCAACAAATAGGGCAGAGAAGCAAACGAGGCCAACAGGATAAGCGGTATTTTTTAGTCCTTCATTTTCAGACGCTCTACCGCCCGCCCATGTACCAAATGTTGCTCGATGATTTCATCTATGTCTGCTTTGTCCACATAGGTATACCAAGCGCCTTCTGGGTAGATCACGAGGGTCGGCCCCTCCTCACATCGGTCCATGCAACCAGCGTTATTGATGCGCACCCGGCCCTGGCCCGCCAGCCCCAAGGCCTTCACCTTTTCCTTGGCATAATCGCGCATTGCCTGGGCTTGCTTGTCCGCACAACACGTGCGGCCGCCCTCACGCTGGTTGGTACAGAAAAAAACATGGTGACGATAGTAGGGCATGGGTCCAGATTCAGGTTGCCAGAGACAAGTTGCAGGAGATATAAGGTAACGAAATTATAGGACATCCGCGATCACGGTCCTATTTTCTTTCTGTTCAATCGTTCTATTTTTTACCGCCAAATTTGAACCTGGAATCCATCATTCAGTACGAGGCCGGAAATTGCGTTGCCTGCGGTCTCTGCCTCCCGCGCTGCCCGACCTATCGCCTCCTGCGAGACGAAGCGGAGTCGCCGCGCGGGCGCATTTCCCTGATGCAGGCCCTCGCCCGTGGCGACCTGGCGCTGAATGCAAAAATGGAAACCCACCTGGCCCATTGCCTTGCCTGCCGCGCCTGCGAAAGAGCCTGTCCTTCCAATGTCGCCTATGGCCGGCTCATCGACTCCACACGCGCGCTGATTGAGACCCGGCGTGTGCGCTCACCCTGGCAAAACTGGTTACGCCGCACGGCGTTCGGTTTACTGGAACAACCAAAAAAACTTGAACGGCTTGGCCGGTTGTTGCGGCATTATCAGCGCAGCGGGCCTCAACAACTGGCAAGAGCAACAGGAATACTGCGACTGCTTGGCCTCGGGAAACTTGATGCCGCTTTGCCAAAGCTCCCAGACCAGCCATCGTTTCAGACATTTTACCCGGCGCAAGGAAAACAAACCGGGCAAGTGGCGCTTCTCACCGGCTGCGTAGCGAGCCTCACAGACAGCGCCACACTCAGCGCCAGCATTCGTCTGCTCACGCTTCTTGGATATGATGTCCACCTCCCTGCTGATCAGACCTGCTGCGGCGCGTTGCACCAGCATCATGGTGAACCCGAAAAAGCCGCCGCACTCATGCGCCGCAATATCCACGCCTTTGCCGCAGACCAGATGGATGCCGTGATTTCCACCGCCAGCGGCTGCGGGGCGATGCTGCGCGAGTATCCGATTTGCCTTCCCGGCGACAAGGAAGCCCGGTCGTTTGCGTGCAAGGTTCAGGACATCAGCCAGTTTCTGGCAGGCATCCCGTGGCCATCGTCGCTGCGCCTGCGGCCACTGCACAAACGGGTGGCCATGCATGATCCCTGTACCCTTGTTAATGTCCTGCGTCAGGAAGACAAGCCCTACGCCCTGCTGAACCGAATCCCTGAAATTGAAATGGTCCCGTTGCCGGACAACCATCAATGCTGCGGCGCAGCCGGGACTTACCATCTTTCCCAGCCGGAACTGGCGCAACGCTTGCGCGCCGAAAAGATCGAACACCTCCGGCGCCTCGCGCCGGACATCCTCGTCACCTCCAACATCGGTTGCGCAATGTACCTCGCGGCGGGACTGCGCGAATCCGGGCTTGAAATCGAGGTGGTGCATCCGGTGGTGCTTATCGAAAGACAGTTGCAAGTAGCAAGTGGAAAGTAGCAAGATGAACACTCTCGTTTTACTTGCGGGAACCTCTAAATAATTCAAATGTAGGGTGGGCACTGCCCACCGTCGGACAGCCAGCGAAGCCGTGTTGGTGGGCGATGCCCACCCTACATGAGAGGCAATTATTCGAAACTCCCTTGCTACGTGATATCTTAATAGCCCATGAAAGTCCGAAATTACTCTCGCTTCGACCATCTGATCGAACACCTCGATCAGGCCCTGCACACGGTCTTTGGTCCGGCACCCCGGCCCGGCCGTGCCAGCCCGGCGAAGGGCAAAGATGACGCCGGGCTGACGGCGCAGGAACGCGAACTCGCCGGGCGGCTGATGCGCATCAACCATGCCGGAGAAATCTGCGCCCAGGCGCTCTATCAGGGACAAGCGGTGACAGCGAAACTGCCTGAAGTACGGGGAAAAATGGAACAGGCGGCGCAAGAAGAAAACGACCACCTCGCGTGGACTGAAACGCGCATCCGCGAACTCGGCACCCATGTCAGCTTCCTGAATCCACTCTGGTATGCCGGATCCTTCGCGGTCGGCGCGCTCGCCGGCATGGCAGGTGACAAATGGAGTCTGGGATTTGTGGCGGAAACCGAAAAGCAGGTGGTGCAACATCTCTCCCGGCATTTGCAGCGGCTGCCCTCCGGCGATCATCAGAGCCGTGCGATTCTGGAACAGATGCGCGAAGACGAGGGCCGGCATGCGACGGTGGCTATCGAGTCCGGCGCCGCGGCGCTGCCCGAACCTGTCAGGCAACTCATGCAGCTGACCTCGAAGGTCATGACGAAAACGGCGTACTGGATTTAAGGATCTTCTGAATAATAGTTTTTTGCCGCAAAGGCGCAAAGGACGCAAAGAGTTCTTGTCTTTAATTACTCCCCGTTTTTCTTTGCGCACTTTGTGCTGTACAGGGACGTACGAATGCCGCGAAGCGCATGGATGCGCGAGAGCGGCTGTCTCTGCGGCGAGCGATCATATAAATCAGAACTTCCTTAAATATAGTAGCAAGAAAAAAATTTCTCGACCCTTGCTACTTGTCACTTGTTACTTGCCGCTGCGTTTTGATATCGGCGGATGGTAAATCATCTGCACCACATTCCCGTCCGGATCCTGGCAATAAAAACTGCGCGCGCCATCGCGATGGGTCTTGGGTTCCTTGAGGATGACCACGCTGTTTGACTTGAGAAACGCAAACCACTCGTCCACCTGGCCCATCTCGCCGATAATGAACCCGATGTGATCGAGCCGTTGCGCGCCCGCGGGATCAAAACCGGGCGGGGCGCGGTGCAGGGCCAGGTTGTCGTGCCCGCTCGTCATATACACATTGTCCGGGTCCGGCCGCCATTCCACACGCATGCCCAGCAGTTCAATATAAAACCGTTCACAGGCGTCGAGATTGCGCACAAACAACGCCACGTGGCGCAATCCAAGGGTGGGCGCGGGTCGCTTCACGATGGATTCCCTGTATTCTGCATACTCATTATTTTGATTCGACGATCTCGAAATCATGCGTGATCCGGGCAGTCTTGCCGAGCATGATGGAGGCGGAGCAATATTTTTCCGCCGAGAGATGAATGGCATTGTCCACGCGTTTGGGGTCGAGCTTCTTGCCCGTCACCACGAAATGAATGTGAATCCTGGTAAAGACCTTGGGGTCGGTATCGGCGCGCTCGGCCTCCACCTGCGCCACACAATCGGTAATCTCCTGCCGCGCTTTCTTAAGGATATGCACCACGTCAAAGGCGGTGCAGCCACCCATGCCGATCAGCACCAGCTCCATCGGCCGGCTGCCGCGGTTCTTGCCGCCGTGGTCCGATGGCCCGTCCATCATGACGGTGTGTCCGCTGTCGGCGGAACCTTCGAAACCCACCTCGCCCACCCACTTGATCGTGGCCTTCATGTTTGCTCCTTCACGCCGCTTTACCAAATAATTTTTCGAGTTGCACACCCGGATCCTCGGCCTTCATAAAGGCCTCGCCCACGAGAAATGCATTCACATTATGGCTGCGCATACGGGAGACATCGTCCGGAGACAGAATCCCGCTTTCGGTAACCACAAGCCTGTCTTGTGGAATGGCCGACAACAGATTCAATGTGGTCTCAAGCCGGGTCTCGAAGGTACGCAGATCACGGTTGTTGATGCCGATCAGGCGGGTGTTGAGCTTGAGGGCACGCTCAAGTTCCCGACCATCGTGCACCTCGACCAGCACATCCATGCCCAGTTCCACCGCCAACGCGGCCAATTCATCCATCTGGGCATCGGAGAGCGCGGCGACGATCAGCAGAACGGCATCAGCACCGATGACGCGTGCCTCATACACCTGGTACGCGTCCATGATGAAATCCTTGCGCAGCACCGGCAGTCCGCAGGCGGCGCGCGCTTCCTGCAAATAGGCATCGCTGCCCTGAAAAAAATCCACGTCAGTCAGCACCGACAGGCAGGCTGCCCCGTGGCGGGCGTAACTATTGGCGATCTCGGCCGGGCGGAAATCGGCACGCAGGATACCCCGGCTCGGCGAGGCCTTCTTGATTTCGGCGATGACGGCCGGGCGGGCGGCCGTGAAGCGATCCTCGATGGCGCGTACAAAGCCACGCAGCGCCGGGGCGTCCTCGACGTGACGGCGCAATTCCCGAAGTGGCGCGCGCCGCGTACGTTCGGCAATTTCCTCGGACTTGCGCGCGAGGATCTTCTTGAGGATATCCGGGGTGCCGCTCATGTTGCCGCGAGCTTTTTGCTCAATGCGACCAGATCGTGCAATTTCTTTTTGGCCGCGCCGCTGGCGATCATGGCCAGCGCCGACTGAATGCCTGCTCCCAGATCAGGTGCAAGCCCGGCCACGTAGATGGCGGCCCCGGCATTGAGCGCGACAATATCCCGTGCCGGCCCGGACTGGTTGTTCAACACGGATTCGATGATGGCCAGGCTTTCCACCGGACCGGCCACCGCGAGCGTGGCGACATCGCTGCGTGGCATGCCGAACTGCTCCGGCTGGATGGTAAAGGTGCGCACGCGCCCGTCCTTCAATTCGGCGACATGGGTCGGCGCGCCGATGCTGATTTCGTCCATGCCGTCCTCGGCATGCACCACCAGCACATGCTCGCTTCCCAGACGCTGCAGCACTTCCGCCAGCGGCTCGACCCATTGGTCGCTGAATACACCGAGTACCTGGTTCGGCGCCCCGGCGGGATTGGTGAGCGGCCCCAGGAGGTTGAAGATGGTGCGCACGCCCATCTCGCGCCGCGGGCCGATGGCATGCTTCATCGCACCATGATGTTTAGGAGCGAACATGAAACCCACACCGACTTCGTTGACACACTGCGCCACCTGCTCCGGTGAGAGTTCGAGGCTAACGCCCGCGGCCTCGAGCACATCGGCGCTGCCGGACTTGCTCGATACCGAGCGGTTGCCGTGCTTGGCCACCTTGCCGCCCGCCGCCGCCACCACCAGCGCCGAGGCGGTGGAGATATTGAACGTGCTGGCCCCGTCGCCACCGGTGCCGCAGGTATCGACGAGATGCGGACCACTGACACCGACGCGCGTGGCCAGCTCGCGCATGACCTCGGCGGCGGCAGCGATTTCCTCCACCGTCTCACCCTTCATGCGCAGGCCGATGAGAAAGCCGCCGATCTGCGCCGGCGTGGCCTGCCCGGTCATGATGAGGCGCATGGCCTCACGCATCTCGTGGCCGGAGAGATTACGCCGGTCAATAACGGCGCGAATGGCGGATGGCATGTCCATAGTGATCTCGTTTCGGTTGTTCTTTGGGTATTCGGCCCGATTCTGTCGCTGTTAGGCGATGGCGGTCAAGAAGCGTGTGGTGCGGCGCGCGGCGAACCAGCTTCGCGATAGCACCACAGCAGCCACAGTCCAAGCCCGGCCAGGTTGAGCAGCAACAGCCCGTCCGCCATATGCTCTACCCGCAGCGCGAGCAACGGGGCGAGCACGCCCGCCACCAGCGCGTTGAAGGCCGTCTGGCTGAACCCTTGCAGGGCCGAGGCCAGGCCCCGATGCGCCGGATACATGTCGAGCGCCAGCAGGCTGAGGTTGGGCATGGTCAAGGACATCCCGCAGGCATACAGCGCCAGCGGGGCGGCGATCGTGACGATCGTGTGCGTCACCGTATATGCCAGCGCTAAATTCAGCAACGCGGCGGTCAACATGAGCGCGAAGCCGACGCTCGCCGCCCGCTCGTGCGAAAAACGCTCGGCCATGCGGCCGGAGATGAACGCGCCCGACATCAGGCCCACCACCAGGGGCACGAACAGTCGGCCAAAATCGTCCGCCGCATAACCGAGATGACGATAGATCACGTCCGGCGACGCGGCGATATAAATAAAGAAACCGCCAAAATTAAACGAGATGGCGCCGATCAAAATCATGAAACGCGCATTACCCAGCGCCCGCAGATAGGACGACAGCATGGCGCGCGGATGAGCGGATTGCCGCCCGATACGCGGGAGAGTTTCGGGCAACGCAACCGCGACCCACGCCCAGATGCTCAGCCCCAGCAGCATCATGAACCAGAATACCGAACGCCAGCCGAAGGCATCGTGCAGCCAGCCGCCGATGATCGGCGCCACCGCCGGGGCCAGGGCAAAGATCAGCATCACCTGCGACATGACGCGCTGCGCGGTCGATCCGGCGAAGGCATCGCGAATGATGGCGCGCCCGACCACGAGTCCGCCGCTCGCGGACAGGCCTTGGCCGATGCGCATGAGCAACAACCAATGGGCATTCGGCGCCAGCGCACAGCCAATGGACGTGGCCACGTAAATCGCCAGCGCGCCCAGCACCACGGTGCGCCGTCCGAAGGCATCCGACAACGGACCGTAGACCAGGGTCATGGCCGCAAATGCCAGCAGATAAAAACTCAACGTCTGCTGCAGATACAGCGGCGATACCGCGAATTCGCGGCCAATGTCGGGAAACGACGGCAGGTAGGTATCGATGCTGAACGGCGCAATCATGGCGAGCAGCGCCACGATCAGCGACAGGTGCAGACGCGGGTGCAGATGGTGTGGATGCCCCGTCGGGGTGGCCGCCTCAGGCGGCACGCTGGCCCACCTTCAGAAAATTCGCCAACAGTTCATGGCCGTATTGCGTCAGGATCGACTCCGGGTGGAACTGCACGCCCTCCACGGCCAGCGTCTTGTGGCGCACGCCCATGATTTCGCCGTCGTCGGTCCAAGCGGTGATCTCGAGCACCTCGGGCAGGCTTTCGCGTTCGATCACGAGCGAATGGTAGCGCGTGGCCTCGAACGGATTGGCCAGGCCGGCGAACACGCCTTTGCTGGCGTGATGAATCAGGGAGGTCTTGCCGTGCATCAACTGCCGGGCGCGCACGATCTTGCCGCCGTAGGCCTGGCCGATACTCTGATGCCCGAGACAGACACCGAGGATCGGGATCTTGCCGGCGAACCGGCGAATGGCCTCGACCGACACGCCGGCCTCATTCGGCGTACACGGGCCAGGCGAGATGACGATACGATCCGGCTTCAGCTTCTCGATCTCCGGGATCGTGATCTGGTCGTTACGATACACGCGCACGTCCTCCCCCAGCTCGCCCAGATACTGCACGAGGTTGTAGGTAAAGGAATCGTAGTTATCAATCATTAATAACATATGAGTTTCTGACGCAAAGGCGCAAAGACGCGAAGAAAATTAGAGTTGATTGACAATTCGCTTAACTCCATCCTTCAATTGCGGTACGTTAAAATTGATAAGCAAACCCAACTTCAATTGGCTCATCCTCAAGTAAGACAATAATTGTGCCGAGTAGACTGGCAGCAGCACATCCACGGCCTTCAATTCAAGTATCAACTTTCCTTCGACCAGCAAATCCGCCCGATAAGCTGCTGGAAACTCGATCCCTTTATATCTGACTGGAAGCGGTACCTCGCGCGCAACCTTGTACTTCCTGGCCTCTAGCTCATAGACAAGACATTCCTGATACACCGACTCCAGTAAACCCGGTCCAATATGGCGATGTACTTCTATCGCAGCACCGATAACCTCATTGGATAACTCATTTTCATCCATAATCCTATTCTCTTTGCGTCTTTGCGTCTTTGCGTCAAACAATATTATGGGCCGTTTAATCCGGCAGCGGCCATAGTCACCGCGCGGAAAATGGCGCGGGCCTTGTTCATGGTTTCGTTCCATTCGTTGCGTGGCACGGAAT